>SYEA01000025.1 GCA_005800965.1 Actinomycetota bacterium
CGGGTCGTCTTCGGGAATGCCGGCTTCAATTTTGCCCACCAAGTCGGCGCCAACGTCGGCAGCCTTCGTGAAGATGCCGCCGCCGACGCGCAAAAACAGCGCAATCAGTGAGCCACCAAAACCGAAACCTACGAGCATCGCTGATGACGTGTTTTGGAACAACGCAATGATGACTGTTGCGCCGAGCAAACCAAGACCAACGGTGAACATGCCAGCCACACCACCTGTGCGAAAGGCCACCCCGAGCGCTTCACGCATCGAGCCGCGGCGTGCTGCAGCAGCCGTGCGCACGTTGCCCCGTGTAGCAAGAGTCATGCCGATGTAACCCGTAAGCCCCGAGGCCACGCAACCCAGCAAGAAAGCCAAGGTGCGGAAGATGCCTGATGCAATGAAGCTCAGAGCCTCGGTGCCATCTTTTCGTTCAATCGACACCGATGTGACGAAGACGATGATGGCCACGGGAATAAGGATCATTCCGATGGTGCGGAACTGACGCTTCAAATACGCCATTGCACCGACTTGGATCGCCGTGGCGATTTCCTTCATCTTTGGTGTTCCTTCGTCTTCTGCAAGAACAGACTTTGCTAGATAGAACCCCACGGCAATCGCCAAGAGTGATGCCGCCCCGGAAAGGGCCAGCACTAGCCATTCGCCGCCGCGCAGGGTGAAGTCCTGCCAGCCGCCTTCAGATGCCAAGAGAGCAGTCACGTGATGTGTTTCCTTACTACGAGGGGGGTTGCCAGAGGGCAAACCCCGATTTATGGGCTCGCATGAGTGTAGAGAATTGTGGGCTGTGTCGGTGAATCACGATGATTTTCCGTGAATCGGCCCGTATCGGCCGAAGGTGGCGGGCTTCAAAAAGTCGGCTGGATGAGACGGGCTTCACCCGACAGATGCAGTGGTTGGGGGCGCTGGGGGGTTGCTTGAGAACTAGCGTTAAGCGGGATACAACCCCACGTATGAGCACCGCCACGCCCTCGCGCCAGCCCGTAACCGGAACTGCAGCAGCGCCTCGCACGCGACGACCATTACTGCTTGATCTGTATGGCACCGCAGTGGGCAAAAAGTATGCAATGGCCATCTCGGGTATTGCACTTATGGGTTTTGTGCTCTTTCACATGATTGGCAACACCAAGATGTATCTGGGTGCAGTTGAGCTCAATGAGTATGCCGAGTTTTTGAAAAAGCTTTTGTACCCGCTGGCACCCAAAGAGTCAGTGTTGTGGATTCTGCGTGCCGGTTTGCTCGGCATGTTGGCACTGCATTTGCATGCGGCGTGGTCACTCACCGTGTTGAATCGTCATGCTCGCTCGGTGCGTTATCAAAGTGCCCGGGACTATCAAGAGGCATCACTGGCCAGTCGCTCAATGCGCTTGTCGGGCATCGTCGTGTTGTTGTTCATCGTCTGGCATTTGCTCGACCTCACTTTTGGCGTGGTCAATACGGTTGGTGCCGATGGCGAATTTGTGCGCAGCGAGGTCTATGCCAACGTGGTGCGCAGTTTCGAGCGTTGGCCAGTGGCATTGTTCTATGTTGTGGCCAACTTGTTGCTCGGGCTGCACCTCACCCACGGCGCCTGGAGCATTTTTCAGTCACTGGGTTGGAACAACCCTCGTTTCAACGCCTGGCGCACCGCATTTGCCCGTGGGTTTGCAGCCGTGGTGGTTATCGGCAATATCTCGTTTCCTATCGCGGTCACCATCGGAATAGTCAGCGTCTAAGGAAGGCACATTTATGACCATGTTGCAGGATCGCCCCACCGACACCAAGTTGATTTCGAAAGTTCCCGACGGCGCGCTGGCCGACAAGTGGGACAACTTCAAGGCCAATGCCAAGCTCGTAAACCCAAGCAACAAGCGCAAGTTCAAAGTCATCGTGGTGGGCACTGGCTTGGCCGGTGCTTCTGCTGCGGCGTCGCTTGCCGAACTCGGCTATCGCGTCGACGCGTTTACTTTTCATGACTCCCCGCGCCGCGCCCACTCGATTGCCGCTCAGGGTGGCATCAATGCAGCCAAGAACTATCAAGGTGACGGCGACAGCGTTTCGCGACTTTTCAGCGACACCATCAAGGGTGGCGACTTCCGCTCACGCGAAGGCAATGTGTATCGCCTGGCCCAAGTGTCGGTCAACATCATCGACCAGATGGTTGCCCAAGGCGTGCCGTTTGCCCGCGAATACGGTGGCTTGCTCGACAACCGCAGTTTCGGTGGCGCTCAAGTTAGCCGCACCTTTTACGCCCGCGGTCAAACTGGTCAACAATTGCTGCTCGGTGCTTACCAACAGTTGTCGCGCCAGATTGGTTTGGGCGGTGTGCGGCTGTTCAACCGTTGCGAGTTGGTTGACATCGTTGTCATCGATGGCCGCGCTGCGGGCATCGTCACGCGCGACTTGCTGACTGGCGAACTCACCAGTCACGCTGCACACGCAGTGGTGCTGGCCACCGGTGGCTACGGCAACGCTTATTACCTCTCCACCAATGCCATGAACTGCAATGTCACCGCAGCGTGGCGCGCCCACCAGCGCGGCGCCTATTTCGCCAACCCGTGCTACACACAGATTCACCCCACTTGCATTCCGCAGGCCGACGAGACGCAATCCAAGCTCACCTTGATGAGCGAGTCGCTGCGCAACGATGGCCGAGTGTGGGTACCCAAGAACTTTGATGAAACCCGTGCGGCCCACGAGATTCCAGAGCAAGATCGCGATTACTTCCTCGAGCGGCTCTACCCGGCGTACGGCAACCTGGCGCCGCGTGATATTTCTTCTCGTGCAGCCAAACGCTTGGTCGACAAAGGCCTCGGTGTGGGGCCACTGAAGAATGGCGTTTACCTCGACTTCGCCGATGCAATCGGGCGCCTTGGGCGCAATGTGGTTGAAGAGCGTTACGGCAACTTGTTTGAAATGTACGAGCGAATTGCCGGCGAGAACCCCTATGACCAGCCGATGCGCATTTACCCTGCGACGCACTACACCATGGGCGGCCTATGGGTGGATTACGAACTGCAAACAACGATTCCAGGTTTGTACGCCGCCGGCGAGGCCAACTTCTCCGACCACGGCACGAACCGCCTCGGTGCGAGCGCACTCATGCAAGGTTTGGCCGACGGCTACTTCGTGTTGCCGTACACCATTAGTAACGGTCTCGCACCGCTATTGAACAAGACGGTGCCCGGCACCGACCACCCCGAGTTCAAGCGCGTCGAAACCGCGGCCAAGGCACGGTTTCAGGGCTATCTCGACATCAAGGGCACACGTTCGCCGGATTTCTTCCATCGTGAGTTGGGCAAACTCATCTGGAACTATTGCGGCATGGAACGCGATCGCAATGGCCTCGAAAAGGCACTCACCGAAATTCCGGCGCTGTACAGCGAGTTCAAAACAGATCTGCGTGTCACTGGCACTGGTGAAGGTGTCAACCAGACACTGGAAAAAGCCGGTCGCGTGGATGACTTCTTCCAACTTGGCACGCTCATGTGCAAAGACGCGCTCACTCGCGAAGAGAGCGCCGGCGGCCATTTCCGCGTTGAGTATCAAACCGAAGAAGGTGAAGCCGTGCGTGATGACGAGAATTTCTGCCACGTAGCCGCGTGGGAGTGGACGGGTGACGAGAACAATGCAACGCGTCACGAAGAACAACTTTCGTTCGAATCGGTGCAATTGGCCACGCGGAGCTACAAGTGACCCGCACGGTAAAGAACCTCACGCTCAAGGTATGGCGTCAAAACGGCCCTGATGATAAGGGTCACTTTGAAACCCATGTGATCGACTCGATCACCGACGAAGCATCGTTTTTGGAGATGCTCGATGTGCTCAATGAGCGCCTCATCGACGAAAACAAAGAAGCCATTGTGTTTGACCATGACTGCCGGGAAGGCATCTGCGGCACGTGTTCGTTGATGATCAACGGTCAGGCGCACGGCCCCCAGCGCGCAACCACCACGTGTCAGTTGCACCTGCGTTCGTTCAACGACAACGACACGATCGTGATCGAGCCGTGGCGGGCGAGTGCATTCCCCATCATCAAAGACTTGATGGTGGATCGCGCCGCGTTCGACCGCATCGTTGAGTCGGGAGGCTTCATTACCTCACCAACTGGTGGTGCGCCAGATGCCAACCTGATTCCGGTGCCCAAGCCGGTCGCTGACGCAGCAATGGATGCTGCGGCCTGCATTGGTTGCGGCGCGTGCGTGGCTGCCTGCCCGAATAGTGCAGCAAACTTGTTTGTCGGTGCAAAGATTACGCACCTCAATTTGTTGCCGCAGGGTCAAGCCGAGCGATACAAGCGGGCCGAAGCGATGGTCGACGAGATGGACGAGCATTTTGGTTCGTGCACTAATCACGGCGAATGCTCGGCGGCCTGCCCGAAAGAGATTTCGCTGGATGTCATTGCGTTGATGAACAAGGACTATCGCTCAGCGAAGTTCAAGAACCGCAAACAGCTCTCGCGCAAGTAGAACACGTCTCGCTTCAGAGGCTGAACTAAGTTAATTCTCTGTGTTGGGCGATCTTGCTGTTTGGGTGCAAGACGTCATCGAACGGCTCGGAGCCATCGGTGTAGCGCTACTCGTAATTTTGGAGAACGTCTTTCCACCGATTCCGTCAGAAATCGTGTTGCCATTTGCCGGCTTTGTCGCCCAACGCGGTGATGGTTCGGTGGTGGTGATGATCGTGGCATCCACCGTCGGTGCGGTGGTTGGCGCACTCATGTTGTATTACGTTGCAGCGTTGATTGGCCCAGTTCGGCTCGGGGCTTTCATTACCCGATTTGGCAAGTGGTTCGGGGTGAAACCTGCCGACCTGGCGCGCGCCGAACAATGGTTTGACCGTCACGCCGTTGCGGCAGTGTTGCTGGGGCGGTGTGTGCCGTTGATTCGCTCGGTGGTGTCGGTTCCCGCCGGGTTTCGCCGCATGTCGCTCGTGCCGTTCATTGCCTACACCGC
>SYEA01000026.1 GCA_005800965.1 Actinomycetota bacterium
GACGGCGACGTGCAAAGCGACGTGGTGGCCCAGGGTTTTGGTTCGCTCGGTCTCATGACGTCGGTGCTCACCACGCCCGATGGTCGCGTGATGGAAAGCGAAGCCGCACACGGCACCGTTACTCGTCACTATCGCGATCACCAGGCCGGAAAAAAGACCAGCACCAACCCAATCGCATCGATTTTTGCCTGGACGCGCGGCCTCGCGCATCGCGGCAAGCTCGACGGCACGCCCGACCTCACCAACTTTGCCAACACGCTCGAGGCCGTGTGCATCGAAGCGGTCGAAGGTGGCGAGATGACCAAAGACTTGGCGTCGCTCATCTCCAAAAACACGCCATGGCAAACCACCGAAGAGTTCCTCGCGGCGATTGATCGTCGCCTGCAGGAGAAAATGTCTAAATAATGCGTGCCGTGGTGCTCACCGAGTTTGGTGAGCCCGATGTGTTGCGTATCGCTGACATTGGCGTGCCAACACCAGCCGACGACGAAGTATTGGTCAAAGTTGCCGCCACGGCGCTCAATCGCGCCGACTTGTTGCAGCGCCGCGGGTTGTATCCCAACCCGTTTGCCGCCGAACACAACGTGCCCGGCATGGAGTTTGCTGGCACTGTGGCTGCCGCGGGTCGCCACGCCACGCGCTGGAAGACGGGCGATCAGGTGATGGGCATTGTTTCGGGTGGCGCCTATGCCGAATACCTCACGATTCCGGCCGATCAAGCCATGCGCACACCACGCGGCATGGCGCTTGTTGATGCAGCGGCAATACCCGAGGTGTTCATCACGGCGTGGGATGCACTGGTGTTGCAAGGTGGCCTTACGCCGGGTGGGCGAGCGTTGGTGCACGCCGGCGCATCGGGTGTGGGCACTGCGGCGATACAAATCTGCCGCGCGATGGGGGCGTGGATCGCGGTGACCTGCTCCACCAACAAGGTGCAAGCGTGTCACGATCTTGGCGCCAACCTGGTTATCGATTACAGCAAGGACGACTTCGCCACCGCCATTGCACAAGCCACCAACGGCAAAGGCGTGGATGTAGTGCTGGATGTGATTGGCGGCGACTACACCGTGCGCAACGTGGCTTGTCTGGCGTTGAAGGGTCGCATCATTCAGGTGGGCACCATGGCCGGGCCGTCGACCAACTTCAATGTGGCGTCGCTGATGCCCAAGCGTGCATCTATAACTGGCACCGTGTTGCGCCCGCGACCACCAGCCGAAAAAATCGCCGTGTCACGTGCATTTGCCGAGGCGTTGCTGCCCGATTTTGATGCCGGTGTGCTGAAACCAGTCATCGATACGCGGTTCACGCTCGACCAGATTGTGGAAGCGCACCGCCATATGGAAGCCAACGCCAACATCGGTAAAATCGTGATTACCGTCGCGCAGTAATCGCGCGCTGCACCTCCAATGTCCATTACGTACCGCCCGCTTCGCGACACTGAGTACGACGCCCTCGCCAATCTGTTGAACGTGGCGTCGGTCGGCGATGGTCGCGCGCAACACCAGGTGGGTGCGGAGATCCGCGAAGACTTCGAATCGCATCCCGTGCATCTCGCCGATCACACGCTGTCTGCTTGGCACGGGGATCAGCTCGTTGGAGCGGTGTACACGTATTTGTTGCCGTCAGACGTTCGCGAGGTGCGTTGCTATATATTTGGCGCCGTGCACCCCGATCGTCGCGGAAGCGGCATCGGTCGTCGACTCATGGAGTGGGGTCTTGAGCGCGGCACGGTGTTGTTGCAGGCATCGGGCAACGACCTGCCCAAGTACCTGCGCGTCGACACTTCGCCGATGAATACGTCCGCCATTCGTCTGCTCGAACGGTTCGGACTCGAACCCATTCGGTACTTCTCCGACTTGCGGGCCGACTTACACGAGCCGACGCCCCCACCTCGGTCGTCAGTCGGTTTTCGCATCGTGCCGTGGGATCTTGCCCGCAACGAGGAAGCTCGTCTGGCAAAGAACGCTGCCTTCATGGATCACTGGGGCTCGACACCCACCGCACCGGAGTGGTGGACAACACAAACATCGGGGTTCGGTTCACGCCCCGACTGGTCGTACTTTGCGGTAAACGACGACGACCAGATCGTCGGTCATCTCATCACGCACCGTTTCGAGAATGACGACGAGTTGCTCGGCGCGAAGTATGCCTGGATCGACAACGTCGGCACGCTCGCCGAATGGCGTGGTCGTGGTGTCGCGTCGCAACTTATCGCCACCGCATTGACGAAATACCGTGCAGAAGGGATGCGATTTGCGGCTCTGGATGTCGATTCGGCGAATCCCACGGGGGCGTTTCGGTTGTACGAGTCGCTGGGTTTTCGCCTGTGGCGCGAATTCGTCCATTATCAGCGCGTGATCAGCGTCTAGCCCCGCGCCGCACTGAGGCAGCCGTGCCGTCTAGCGCTTGTTGATCGCTACGTAGTCGCGCGAGTCGACGCCGGTGTACCACTGCATCGGGCGCGAAATTTTTTGGTCGCTGTCTTGCAGTAACTCGGCGTAGTGCGCCAGCCAACCAGTCATGCGTGGGATGGCAAACAACACGGTAAACATCTCAACGGGGAAGCCGAGTGCTTGATAAATGAGC
Organism: Actinomycetota bacterium; assembly: GCA_005800965.1. Taxonomy (GTDB): domain Bacteria; phylum Actinomycetota; class Acidimicrobiia; order Acidimicrobiales; family Ilumatobacteraceae; genus F1-60-MAGs027. The sequence goes on from SYEA01000026.1 coordinate 2,587, forward strand.
CCCGAGTAAAAATCGACGTTCGGATACAACTTGCGCGACACGAAGTAGTCGTCTTTCAGCGCAGTTTCCTCGAGCTTGAGTGCAACATCCAGCAGCGGGTTCTTGCCCGTTACCTCAAAAACGTTGTAAGCCGCTTTCTTGATGATTGTTGCGCGCGGATCGTAGTTTTTATAGACGCGATGGCCGAAGCCCATGAGGCGGCCTTTGCCGGCTTTTACATCGGCAATGAACGCCGGTACGTTGTCGATAGTTCCGATGCCTTGCAACATGTGAATGACTGCTTCATTGGCACCGCCATGCAATGGGCCGTAGAGCGCCGATGCTGCTGCTGCTGCTGCACTGTACGGGTCGGCGTGGGCCGATGCGACCACACGCATGGTGGTGGTGCCGCAGTTTTGTTCGTGGTCGGCATGCAAAATGAACAACAAGTCCATCGCCTTGGTGAGCACCGGGTTGATGCGGTAGTCGTCACCAATACGAAACATCATGTTCAAAAAGTTGGCCGAGTAGTCGAGCGAGTTGTTTGGCGACACGAACGGCAGGCCCATGCTGAAGCGGTAACACATTGCAGCGATGGTGGGCGATTTAGCGATGAGTCGCAGCGTTTGTTTGTGCAGCGAGTCGGTGCCGTCGATGTCTTTGGCGTCGGTATAAAACGTGCCAAGCGCTGCTGTGGCCGACACGAACATGCCCATCGGGTGCGCGTCGTGATGAAAGCCGTCAACAAAGCGCTTGCGCATGTTTTCGTGAATCATCGTGTGGTGGGTTACGTCGTATATCCACTTTTCGTTTTGCGCATCGGTGGGCAATTCGCCGTTGAGCAATAGGTACGCCACTTCGAGGAAGTTGGATTTTTCGGCAAGTTGTTCGATGGGGTAGCCGCGGTAGCGCAGCACGCCAGCATCGCCGTCAAGATACGTGATGGCAGATTTGCATGCAGCCGTCGACAAAAATGCCGGGTCGTACATACGCAGTTTCGGGTCGAGTTCGCGCAGGGCTGCCGATGAAAAGGCGCCTCCGGCAATCGGCACGGTGACTTGCTTGCCAGTGCGGTCGTCAATAATGGTGATCGTTTCAGCCATCGTTAGGCCTTTCGGTCGCTTGTTGTCGGGAGCTTCCTCTCCCGCCTGTCAGCCTACTTAGCAAACCTGCTGACAACGCTGAACAGCGACGTTTTACAGCGGCCCGTTGTCGTGTTTGCGGCGTGGAAACTTCTCACGCTTGTTGCTCAACATGTCGAGAGCTGCCAAGACTTCACTGCGTGTTTCGGCAGGCGTAATCACGCCGTCAACGTAGCCACGCTCGGCTGCCACATACGGGTTGAGCAGGCGTTCTTCGTAGTCGGCTTCGAATGCTGCGCGTTCTTCGGGTGTGGCACGCCGCTGCAAGATGGCTGCTGCCTGCCCGGCACCCATCACGGCAAGTTCGGCTGTGGGCCAGGCCAAGCACACGTCGTTGCCCATGCGTTTGCTGTCCATCACGATGTAGGCGCCGCCATAACTTTTACGCAAAATCACGCACACGCGCGGCACGGTTGCACGCCCATAGGCGAACACCAGTTGGGCGCCGTGGCGAATCATGCCGCGCCATTCCAAGTCTTTGCCGGGGTAAAAACCAGGTGTGTCCACCAGGGTCACAATCGACAAGTTGAATGCGTCGCAAAACGCCACGAAGCGCGCCGCTTTTTGTGATGCCTGAATGTCGAGCGTGCCCGCCAACGCCAGCGGCTGGTTGGCCACGATGCCCA
>SYEA01000027.1 GCA_005800965.1 Actinomycetota bacterium
GGCCTTCAAGGCTGCTGCCTCGGTGTCGCTGTCAGCCAGCGGCACCATGACGAGTTCCTTGGTCACGGCCTTGTCATCGCCCCAATACTTGTCGTTGGGAACGAAGACCACCTGGCTTGGGCTCCACGACTTCATCTTCCACGGGCGACCCGAGAAAGAGAGGAAGTCGGCGACGTCCGCCGAGATGTCCGATGGGTTCTCCACGGCCTAGGCCTTGATGAGACCACCGAAGAGACCCTTGTACGGTCCGTACACCGACGTGACGTTCACGACAACTTGCTTGTCGCTGGAACCTGCTTCGACCGAGTCAATCTGGTCGTAGCCCACCGTCGAGATGGAGCCTGGTGTGTTCAATGCTGCTTCCCATGTTGCTTTGAAGTCGGCGGCAGTGATGGCGGAGCCATCTTCCCACACGGCCTCTGGAGCAATGTCATAGGTCACCGTCATGCCGGCAGATGCTGGGGCAGTGAAGGTGTAGTCGTATGCAACGTCGGCACACTCTGCCAGTGTCGGATACGAAACCGCTTCTGCGGTCGGCTCCTCTGCTGTGGTGTCCTCCGTTGCGGCATCATCGCCACCGCACGCCGACGCGATCAACGAGACCGCGAACAACGATGCGGCAATGCGAATTGCCTTGTTGTATTTCTTCATGTATCCGACCTCCCCGTCGAATGAGGTGGGGCGTCACCCCCAGTTAATGACAGCCATACCCTAGTCGCTGCTTGTGACATTGTTCGCATGGTGGGGCCTTCCCCCATCCGGTGCCACTTTTTAGCCGCTGTGGTGGCGGTATTGCACGATGCGCGCAAACTCGGTGGGGTCCAGACTGGCCCCACCCACCAGGACACCATCAACGTCAGGCAGACGCATGATGTCGGCGATCGTGCCCGCTTTGACACTGCCTCCGTATTGAATGCGGATTGCCTCTGCAGCTGGTCGCGAGATCAGAGTTGCCACTTCTTCGCGAATGGCCACCGCCACTTCTTGGGCCTGATCGGGCGAAGCATTCTTGCCGGTGCCAATTGCCCAAATTGGCTCATACGCAATCACCATCGACTTCACTTGATCGCTGGAGCGCTTATCGAGCCCTGCCCGCACCTGACGCTTCACCTTGTCCAGAGTCAGACCAGATTCGTGTTCGGCCAACGTTTCCCCAACGCACAGAATGGGAATCATCCCGTGTTTCAGCACTGCGGCAACTTTGGCGGCGACGAACTCGTCGGTCTCTCCGAAGAGTTCACGTCGCTCACTGTGGCCCACGATCACGTACTGCACTCCAAGTTTGGCCAAGAACACCGGCGAAACTTCTCCGGTAAAAGCACCCTTGTCGTCAGAGTGACAATTCTGGGCACCCAACCTGAAACGAAGCTGGTCGGCATCAATCAAGGTCTGCAAACTCCGTAGGTCGGTGAACGGTGGATGCACGCTGACTTCGACTTCGTCAAAATCTTGTTTTTGTAACAGGTAAGCCAATTTCTGAACGAACTGAATCGCTTCGAAGTGATTGTTGTTCATCTTCCAATTGCCGCTAATCAGCGGAACACGGTTCGTACCTGATGCTTTGCGTGAGGTGGTCGGTGATGCGTTACTCAACGTGGTGCCTCGCGTAGCGCTTGTAAGCCAGGAAGATCGCCAAACTCTAAAAACTCGAGTGAGGCTCCCCCACCCGTGGAAACATGATTCACTTCATCTGCGAGTCCGAACTCGGCCATCGCTGCCGCCGAGTCGCCGCCACCCACCACGGTGAATGCTTTGCTGTCGGCCATTGCCTGGGCAACAGTACGGGTTCCTTTGGCGAAACGTGCGTCTTCAAACACACCCATCGGTCCATTCCACAACACGGTGCGGGCATCCATGATGACGTCAGTAAACGCTGCCGCCGTGCCGGGACCAATATCCATGCCCTTGGCACCTGCGGGAAGCCGTCGCCCGAAGGTGGCGTACACCCCGTCGGCATCGAGCCCGATGATGTCTTCGGGCAGAAGAATCGTCGGATACTTAGCGAGCAACTCTGCACAGTGTTCCACTTGGTCGCGCTCGCACAATGAATCACCGATGGCGTGGCCTTGTGCCGCGAGAAACGTGAAGCACATCCCGCCACCAATCAGCAAATGGTCGACCATGCCGACCAAAGTTTCGATTACACCAAGCTTGTCGCTCACTTTGGCACCACCGAGCACCGCAACAAACGGCCGCTTGGAGCCATTGCGCAGACCGCTGAGTACCGACACCTCGTGTTCGATCAATCGACCTGCTGCCGAACGAAGAGTGCGCGGAGGGCCAACGATGGAACCGTGGGCGCGATGGGCGGCACCGAACGCATCATTGACGTACAAGTCGACGCCCTGCACGAGATGCTCGACAAATTCAGCATCGTTGCCTTCTTCACCAGGCGAAAACCGCAAATTCTCGAGAAGTTCGACCCCGGGGGCCAATTCAGCGAGCCGGGCTCGCACGGGCGCCATGGAATATTTGGAACTCACGGTTCCTCTTGGGCGGCCGAGATGGCTTGCACACACGACACGTGCCCCTCGTTCAGTGAGCCAGGTAATGGTCGGCAAGGCGGCACGAATGCGGAAGTCATCGGTGATGGTTCGCGCATCGTCGGGCCCCACCATCGGCACGTTGAAGTCGGTGCGCACGAGAACAGTTTTGCCGCGCACCTCACCGAGGTCTTCTAAGACTGGAAGCTTCACGCTGGTTTTCAGGACAGCGAGCGGCCTATATGCACCGACAAATCAGCGAGGCGACTGCTGTATCCCCACTCGTTGTCGTACCAACCGAACACCTTCACCATGGATCCCCCATCGCCCGAGGCCATGCTCATGGTGAGGTCGGCATCAAAAACGCAACTGTGTGGATTGCCCACCACGTCGCTCGACACGATCGGGTCTGTGCAATATTCCAGCACACCGCGCAACGGGCCATTGGCCGCCGCTGCGAACGCGGCTTTGATTGCTTCGACCGAAGCCTGCGTCTTGAGGTTGGCGACAAAATCGGTGATCGATCCCGTTGGTAGCGGCACCCGCATCGAAGTTCCGTCGAGTTTGCCCTTCATCGATTCCATCACCAGGCTGGTTGCCCGAGCGGCACCAGTTGAGGTGGGTGTGATGTTGATCGCTGCTCCACGAGCACGTCGCAGATCTTTGTGCGGCCCATCGACCAACATTTGGTCGCCGGTATACGCGTGCACCGTCGTCATCATTCCGTTGATGACCCCGAACGCGTCATCCAACACTTTCACCAGCGGCACGAAGCAGTTGGTGGTGCAACTGGCGTTGGACACCACTTGATGCTTCGCTGCATCGAAATCGGTGTGGTTAACGCCATAGACAAACGTGGCATCGGCACCAGTGGCGGGTGCGGAGATGATGACCACTCGCGCGCCAGCAGCGAGGTGTGCCGCAGCCTTGTCGCGGTCGGTGAAAAAACCAGTCGACTCCACCACCACATCAACGCCCAATTGCTTCCACGGCAACTTGGCTGGGTCTCGTTCAGACAGCACCTGCAACTTCTTGCCGTTGATCACAATCCCGTCATCGGTCGATGTCACCGTGTCGGCGAGCACACCCATCACCGAGTCGTACTTCAACAAGTGAGCCATCGTTTTTTTATCGCCCAAGTCGTTTACAGCAACGATGTCGATATCGGCCCCGTTCTTTTGCACCGCCCGCCAAAAGCTGCGCCCAATACGACCAAAACCGTTGATGCCCACACGTACTGTCATGGCTGAGAGCCTAGTTTTTTTCGATGTCGCGATGCGCCACGCGGGCTTCGACACCGCGATTCGCCAGTCGCAGGCTCAATGCCTCGGCAATCGCCACCGAACGATGCTGCCCGCCCGTGCAACCCACCGCGATGGTCAAATAGCTCTTACCCTCGTTGCGGTACGCCGGAATGAGTGACTCGAACAAACTCTCCACACGACCCAGAAAATCTTGCGTTGCGGCTTGGTCGAGCACAAAGCGACGCACTGCTTCGTCGCGACCGGTGAGCGGACGCAGGGCTTCGTCGTAATACGGATTCGGAATGAACCGCACGTCGAACATCGTGTCAACATCCAGCGGGATACCGTGCTTGAAACCAAACGAAACCACAGACACTTGCAGGGTGTCGGGCAGGTCATCGAAAGAAAACAACTCGGTCAGTTGTGTCTTGAACTGTCCCAACTGCAATGCCGTCGTATCGATCACCTTGTCCGCCACCTCGCGTACCGGCTCGAGCAGGTCGCGCTCGTGCTCAATGGCCTCTGACACGGTGCCAGTCTCGGTACGCAAGGGATGCTTGCGACGTGACTCGGTATAGCGCTTGACGAGCGACTGGGTCGACGCTTCCAAGAACAACACCCGCACGTCATGCCCGGCACCGCGCAACCGAGGCACCGATTTGACGGCATCCGTTTGTTGCGATGCGACACCAATGACCAGGGCGAGGCGCGACGGTTGATCTACCGACACTCCGGCAAGTTCAACGAATTTGTCCACCAATTCCACGGGCATGTTGTCGACCACGAACCAGCCGAGATCTTCCAACGCATCAGCAGCCTGCGAGCGTCCCGCACCAGACAGCCCGGTGATAAGCAGTATCTCTGCCACGTGCCGAGACTACTGAGCGCCGTTGAAGCGGTCATACACGGCGTCTGCCACTGCGCCGGGCAGCCAGGTGAGTTCATGCAGTGCTTCGCGCGAGGCCTGCTTGACTCCAGCGATTCCACCGAAATGTTTCACCAAGCGTTCTTTGCGCGCGGCACCCAGACCGCGTACCCCATCCAACTCGCTGGCACGCATCCGCTTGGAGCGCTGCTGGCGATGAAATGTGTTGGCAAATCGGTGGGCCTCGTCGCGCACGACCTGCAACATGTAGAGCGCCTGACTACCCCGCGGGATACGCACGGGCTCGCTTTGGTCGGGCAAGAAGACCTCTTCGAACCGCTTGGCGAGTGCAGCAACATTGATTTCGTCCTCTAGGTCGAGTTCTCGCACCACCTCGATTGCCACATTGAGTTGTCCCTTGCCACCATCAACAAGCAATAGCTGCGGTGGATACGCAAATCGCCCGGGCCGCTCACCGCGTTCGCTAGCGGGTGCATCGCGTTCGGTCACGTATGCCGAGAGCCGCCTGGTGAGTACTTCGCGCATGGCTGCATAGTCGTCACTGCCTTCAACTTGTTTCACGTTGAACTTGCGGTACTCGCGCTTTTGCGGGATGCCGTCCTCGAGCACGACCATCGAGCCGACATAGTCGGTGCCGTGGAGGTGGGCCATGTCGAAACATTCGATACGCAACGGCGCCTGCGACAAGGACAGATGATCTTGCAATTCGGAAATCGCCCGACTACGGGCGTTGTGGTCACTGGCGCGGCGCATCTTGTGACGTACGAGAGCATCGGTGGCATTCTTCAACACCGTTGCCATCAATTCGCGGCGATCACCACGCTGGGGTATCCGAATCTCCACTTGCGAGCCACGCCTGACCCCGAGCATTGTTTGGCAGGCGGCAAGGTCTTCTGGTTCGCACGACACCATGACTTCTTTTGGCCAACCCAAGGCCGGTTCGTCAGCGTAGAGATCTACAATCACCCGACGCATCAACTGCGCAGCCGTCAAATCCTCGGACTTATCCACGACATAGCCGTTGCTGCCCAGCACCCGACCTTTGCGCACATAGAACACGTGCACGCTGGCTTCGAGTTCGGCGTCACTGAGTGCGATTACATCGAAATCTTCGCCCCGCTCACCCACCATAAGTTGCCGCTCAAGAGCGCGATCTATGGCGCCGAGACGATCGCGCAGACGGGCGGCGTCTTCGAAGGCTTGATTCTTGGCGGCCGTTTCCATCGCCGAACCAAGTTCGGCTCGCACGGCGTCGGTGTCGCCACCCAGAAACCGCACCAATCCCTGCACATGACCGTCGTAGGTAGCGCGTTGCACCTCGTTCACGCATGGGCCCGAACATTTCTCGATATGGAACAACAAACATGGTCGCCCGAGGCGTTCGTGCTGATGGAATTTCACCGGCGAACAGGTGCGCACAGGAAACGTTCGCAACAGTGCATCAAGCGTGTCGCGAATTGCCCAAGCGTGGGCATACGGCCCGAAATACTTGGTGCCTTTTCGCTTGCGCCCGCGCATCACCACTGCCCGCGGCCACTCTTCATCCAAAGTGACTGCCAGAAACGGATAACTCTTGTCGTCTCGCAGGCGCACGTTGAACCTTGGGCGGTGTTGCTTGATGAGGTTGTACTCCAACATCAAGGCTGCAACTTCGCTGTCTACCTCGATCCACACCACTTCAGTCGCAGCATTGACCATCGCTGCAGTGCGTGTGTGCAGCAATGCGGGGTCGACGAAGTAGCTCGCCACTCGAGAACGCAAGTTCGCAGCCTTACCGACATAGATGATGCGCCCGAGCTCGTCTTTGAATTGATACGAGCCGGGACCAGTCGGTAGCTCCGACATCTCTGGGCGCAGCATGGTCTATCCGCGCAGAACGTCGGCCAAGAAACGAGCGGTGTGACTTCCCTTCACACGGGCCACTTGTTCTGGCGTGCCCTCGGCAACTATTTGTCCACCACCGTCCCCACCCTCGGGCCCAAGATCAATCAACCAGTCCGCAGTCTTGATGACGTCCAAGTTGTGTTCAATGACCAAGACCGTATTGCCCTGATCCACCAAACGAGCCAACACGATAAGCAGGCGACGAACATCTTCAAAGTGCAATCCGGTAGTCGGCTCATCCAAGAGATAAATCGTGTGGCCCGTGCTACGTCGCGCCAACTCGCTGGCTAGTTTCACGCGCTGGGCTTCGCCACCCGACAAGGTGGGCGCCGATTGCCCAAGTCGCACATAACCCAACCCCACATCCATGAGTGTCTGCAGATGGCGAGCAATGCGCGGTTGGTTGGCAAAGAACTCGACAGCTTCGCTGATGGGCATGTGCAACACTTCGGCCACGTTCTTGCCCTTGAATCGAATCTCCAACGTGTCGCGGTTGTAGCGCGCACCCTTGCACACCTCGCACGGCACATACACGTCGGGCAGAAACTGCATCTCGATGCGTATCGTGCCATCACCCGAGCACGCTTCACAGCGGCCACCGGGCACATTGAACGAGAATCTTCCGGGTTGGTAGCCGCGCACCTTGGCGTCGGGTGAATTGGCAAACAGTTTGCGAATGTCATCGAACACGCCCGTGTAGGTGGCGGGGTTGGATCTCGGGGTGCGCCCGATTGGCGACTGATCCATGTCGATGACTTTGTCCAACTTTTCGATACCTGTCACGCTCTTGTGGCGTCCCGGTGAATCTTTGGTTTTGTAAATCTTTTGCATCAGGGCCGGCAACAAAATGTCACGCACCAGCGTGCTCTTGCCGCTGCCCGAAACACTCGTGACGGCAACGAAACACCCCAGTGGGATTCGCACATCGATCTGTTTCAAATTGTGCTCGCGCGCGCCCTTCACGACCAACGCGTCGGCGCCGATCGTGCGGCGCTTCTTGGGCACTTCAATCGACCGCTTGCCCGATAGATAGGCCCCGGTCACCGACGCTGAAACCTTTTCGATGCCTTTGACGACTCCGCTGTACACCACGGCACCGCCGTGTTCGCCGGCGCCTGGCCCGATATCGACGATCCAATCACTGGCCCGAATGGTGTCTTCGTCGTGCTCTACAACGAGCACGGTGTTGCCCAGGTCACGCAGTCGGTGCAACGTGTCGATCAGTCGGTGATTATCGCGTTGGTGCAACCCGATGGACGGCTCGTCCAACACATACAACGTGCCCACGAGCCCAGACCCAATCTGGCTCGCAAGACGAATGCGTTGGGCCTCACCACCGGCCAAAGTGCCAGCCGAACGTGACAGGGTCAGATAATTGAGACCGACATCGAGCAGAAATCCGAGTCGTGCGTTGACCTCTTTGGTGATGCGCTCGGCAATCATCCTTTCGCGCTTGCTCAATTTGAGGCCTGCCAGAAACTTCGCCGACTCGGCAATCGACAATTCGCACACCTCGGAGATCGTTTTGTCGTTGATCTTCACCGACAGTGATTCGGGTTTGAGTCGTGCACCCTTGCACGTCGAGCACGGCTTTTCGCGCATGTAACTTTCGTACTGCTCTCGCTGCGAATCGCTCTCAGCGCTCTCATGACGGCGCTTCAACCACGGAATCACACCTTCAAACTCGGTGCTGTACTCGCGCACTCGTCCGTAGCGGTTGCGGTACTTGACGATGACATTTTCGCCCAAGCCATGCATGATGATTTTTTGATGCTTGGCAGTGAGTTTGGCCCACGGCTTTTTGGTATCAATCCCTTCGTCTTTGGCCACGGCTTCGAGCATCCGCACGAAGTACATGGTGTGCGCGCTGCGCCATGGGGCGAGCGCACCCTCAGCAACACTCAGATCCGGGTCGGGCACCACCAAGTCGGGGTCGACCTCGTAGGTAGTGCCGAGACCGAGGCATTTTTCGCACGCGCCATACGGCGTGTTGAATGAGAAATTGCGCGGGGCCAGCTCTTCGTACGACGTGGTGCATTTCGGGCACACCAGCTGCTGACTGAAATTCAGTACTTCGCTGACGGCATCGGCTTTCCCCATAACTTCGACGGTGGCGATGCCATTGGCCAGGCGCAGAGCCGTTTCCATGCTGTCGGTAAGGCGCCGGTTAATACCATCCTTGCGCACCAGCCGGTCCACAATCACATCAATGGTGTGCTGTTCATAGCGCGCCAATTTCTTGCCTGCTTTTTGAAACTCAGAGATCTCCACCACGACCCCGTCGACCCGAGCCCGAGTGAACCCTTGGCCGAGAAAATCCACCAGCAACGAGTCGTATTCACCCTTGCGACCGCGAACCACGGGTGCCAACACCTGAAAGCGAGTTCCGTCTTTGAGCTCCATTACCTGGTCAACGATTTGCTCGGGGGTTTGCTTGGTGAGTCGCTCGCCATCGTTCACACAATGCTGGACACCGATACGAGCAAACAGCAGACGCAGGTAGTCGTACACCTCGGTAATGGTGCCCACGGTGGAACGCGGATTACGCGAAGCAGATTTTTGATCTATGGAAATTGCCGGTGAAAGTCCCTCAATGACATCGACGTCGGGTTTGTCCATTTGCCCCAGGAATTGCCGGGCATAGGCGCTGAGGCTTTCTACATAACGCCGTTGACCTTCGGCGTAGATCGTGTCGAACGCCAAACTGCTCTTACCGCTGCCCGACAAACCCGTGAGCACAATCAAACGGTCACGGGGAAGCTCAAAACTGATGTTCTTCAGGTTGTGCTCGCGCGCACCACGAATGCTTATTGAGTTGGTCACGGCGACACGCTAATTCGCAGGGCGACCTTCGCGGAGCTCTCGCCGCAATTCCCGCACCTCATCACGCAACCGGGCAGCCTGCTCGAAGTGCAGATCCGTCGCGGCTTGATGCATCTCTTCTTCGAGGGTCTGAATCAGTCGCTCGAGTTCGCTCGAACCGAGGGCTTGCAAATCACGAATCACCTTGTCTCGCTCACGTGAAGTGCGCCGACCCTTACCCGGATACGGTGCACCTTCATCGGGCCGCAACAGCGACAAGATGTCGCCCACAGCCTTGCGTATGGTCTTGGGTTCGATTCCACGCTCAGAGTTGTAGGCCTTCTGCTTTTCGCGCCGGGCATTGGTCAAACTGATCGCTGACTCCATTGCTGCTGTGCGTTTGTCGGCATACATAATGACTTGGCCGTCTACGTTGCGAGCGGCACGCCCAATGGTCTGGATGAGCGATGTTTCGCTCCGCAAAAACCCTTCTTTGTCCGCATCAAGAATGGCAACGAGCGACACTTCGGGCAAGTCGAGACCCTCACGCAACAGGTTGATGCCAATCAACACGTCAAACTCACCCAACCGCAGGGCCCGCAGAATTTCGATGCGCTCGATGGTGTCGATATTGGAGTGCAGATATCGCACCCGCAGACCCTGCTCAAGCAGGTATTCCGTCAAGTCCTCAGCCATCTTCTTGGTGAGCGTGGTGATCAACACCCGGTCCCCCATCTTGAGACGCTGCTGGACGTTGGCAATGATGTCATCAATCTGACCCTTGGTGGGTTTCACGATCACTTCGGGGTCGATGAGACCTGTCGGACGCACGATCTGCTCGACCACCTGTTGTGAGTTCTGCATTTCAAACTTGGCTGGTGTCGCCGACATAAAAATACATTGATTAACGCGCTCCAATGTTTCTTCAAAGCGCAACGGACGGTTCTCAGCAGCACTCGGCAGACGAAACCCGTGCTCAATCAACGTCGATTTGCGGGCACGGTCACCAGCGAACTGGCCGTACAGCTGTGGAACGGCGACGTGACTTTCATCGACCACGAGCAAATAGTCGTCGGGAAAATAGTCGAGCAGGGTAAATGGCGGTGATCCAGGTTCACGGCCATCGATGTGCATGGAGTAGTTCTCGATGCCATTGCAATAGCCCATCTCCTGAATCATCTCCAGGTCATAGCGCGTGCGCATACCAAGACGCTGGGCCTCGAGCAGTTTGCCGTTGGCGTTGAACCACTCCAAACGCGCGGCCAACTCGGTTTCGATGCGCAACATGGCTGCACGCATACGTTCCTCGCCAGCCACGTAGTGCGTGGCAGGGAAAACTAAAATCTCGGTCGGGCTGCCGAGGGTCTCGCCCGTAACCGGGTCGACCACGCTGATGCGATCGACGGTGTCGCCGAACATCTCGATGCGCGTGATGGTGGACTCATAGGCCGGCTGTAGTTCGATGGTGTCACCACGCACTCGAAAATTGCCTCGACCGAGTGCAACATCGTTGCGTTCGTATTGCAAGTCCACCAGCCGACGCAAAACACTTTGCTGGTCGTACTCCACGCCTTGATGCAGCTCAAGCAGGTTGCCCTTGTACTCCTCGGGGTTGCCCATGCCGTAAATGCAGCTCACCGATGCCACCACAATCACATCGCGACGAGTGAGCAACGCTTCGGTGGCCGAGTGGCGCAGCCGGTCAATCTCGTCGTTGA
>SYEA01000028.1 GCA_005800965.1 Actinomycetota bacterium
AGTGCTCGGGTTGCCCAAGGAGCCCAAACCGGCCGGCGGCGAATAACCAATGTCTTTTGTTTCGGCAATTCAGTCGGGGTTTCGCAACTACGTCAATTTCAAGGGTCGCGCCACCCGAAGCGAATACTGGTGGTGGACGCTGTTCACCCTGATCGTTCAAGCTGCCACGTCCGGTTTTGGTGACACTATCGGCGGATTCGTGAGCCTTGGAATTCTGTTGCCCAGTCTCGCCGTTCAAGTTCGTCGTCTTCATGACACCAATCGCACTGGATGGTGGATCTTGTGGCCAATTGCATCCCTGGGAGTTGCGCTCGCTGCATTTATTGCATTTGCGGTGTCGACCGCACTCGACCTCGTTGATCCTTCAGAGTGGGATCCATTTACTGCGTTCGATGGGATGTCTGGTGTGGTGGTCGTGGTAATCGTCGTTGCGATGATTGCAGCGCTCGTTACTGGTATCGCGAACCTCGTGTTCACGCTGCAGCGCGGTCAGCCGACGGAGAATCGGTTCGGACCGCCGCCGCCACCACGAGCGGTGGCCTGATTCGCAATGGGTGGGCTGGCCGTATGACCCCAGTTGAATCTGCCCGCTACGTGGTCCGAGGAGCGACGCCAATGTTTGCGGCGAAGTTCGTGGCGAAACTCATCGCACCGATGCTGCTACTGGCAGGTTGTGGCAACGTCAGTGTCGGCTCGACCTATGTTGGCAACGCCGACCTCGGAGCGTTCACCAAGGCACCTTCGGAATGGAAGACCGATGTCGTGCAGAGTGCACCGGAATTTTCGATGCACGGATTTTGGGCACCTGGTGGCAGCAAGGCAACCCTGCTCGAACCTACCTCGGCGGTGTCGGGAGTCGTGATTCGACGTATGCCGACTAGCGAGGAAGAAAGTGACCTTACCTACCTCGGACGTGGGGTTGCGTTCAGCGATCTCAATGAAGCGCTTGAGCAGGGATTTGCCGCCCTGATCCAGGACCCCGTCGACACGCGTGTATCCAAACTGCCTGGTGAGAAGCTCGTGTACGACCTACAGACCGATGGCGGCACGCTGCGTGTGGTGCAGGTCAGTGTGGCTGATCGCAGCAGGGGGGAAGTGTATGGAGTCGTAATCGGCTGCAGCGTTGCGTGTTTTAAGGCCAATCGTGCGACGATAGACCGTATTGTCAGGACTTTCCGACTCGGCCAGTAAGGCAGGCTTCACCATGAGAGATGCTCTCCCCGCACCCACGTTGACTGCCACTGTCGAACGACGTCGGCGCAAGCGTGGAATCAAAAAAGCGCGGCCCGGCTGCCGCAGGCCACTGACGGTGTACGACCGGAGCAAAGTCTCGTTGGTGTTGCTGGGCACGTTCTTGTTGCTGGGCTTGCTGAAAATGGCTGACAATCCACTCGTCAGTTTTGTTGATGCAGCCCGTATGACATTCAACGCGTACGGTTGGATTCTCACCATTTTTTCGTTAGATGTGTTGCGTCAACTGCACTATTTTGTGGCGGAGCGCTCACCCAAGTATTGGTCGGTCGTCGGTCGTGTTGAAAATAGGTTGAAGTCGCCGTGGAATCGACTGTCATCGTTAACGCGGTATCGCTTGTCTCGCATCGCGCGATTCACGGCGATCGCGGTGCTCGGTGCCTTCGTTTTCGCTGCAGCATTTGACACAGAGCCCATAGCTGCATGGATGGAAGCGCTAGTTCGGTTGTGGCAGGCAGCGCCGACGATCCTGCAGTTTGTTGCCTACCTTTTGTTGGCAATCGGCCAGTTCGTCGTGATTTTCTGGTTCTTGTCTAAGGGTGGTGTTGAGGTCTTAATGCCCGAAGACATCAAGACCTCCTTTGATGATGTGTGGGGTCAAGATCAAGTTGTCGCTCGAGTGAAAGAGACACTGAGTCTGTTGGACGACCCCGACTTGATTGAGGCCAAGGGTGGTTACGTACCGGGTGGAATTCTGCTTTACGGACCCCCGGGAACGGGCAAGACGCTCATTGCTGAAGCGCTGGCAGGTGAAACCGGAAAACCGTTCGTTCTCATTGAGCCCGGGGCCTTTCAAGCAATGTTCATCGGAGTGAACATTCTGAAAGTGAAGTCGTTGTATCGACGCCTGCGCAAATTGGCGTTGCGATACGGCGGAGTGGTGGCATTTTTCGACGAAGCCGATGTGTTGGGTCGGCGTGCGTTGTCGACGGTCCCGCAGCGCAGTACCCGCATGCTCACTGGTACCCCGCTCTCCACGAGTTCGCCACTCAATCCTGCGTCTTTGGATTCTTTGGCATACCTCAGCCCGGTGAGCCAAGCCGTGGTGCTCGGACAACATGACCAGATGGTGGGTGGAAAGGTCGACCAACTTGTCGTGCCAGGTGGCGGTGGCGACCTCGGAACTTTGAATGCAATCTTGGCATCCATGCAGGGGTTGAAGAAGCCTCGCGGCTTTGTGAACCGTTTGAAGCGTCTGGTGGGCATGAAGCCCTCGAGCCCGCCGAAATATCGAATTCTCCATGTCATGGCCACCAACATGCCCGACTCGCTCGACGATGCGCTCCTGCGCCCAGGACGCATTGATCGCAAGTTTCGGGTGGGATATCCGTCGCGTGAGGGCCGTATCCGTACCTACCGCGGTTACCTCGACAAAGTGAAGCACACGCTGGTCCAGTCCGATGTTGAGCGACTCGCAACTTCAAGCCCGTATGCGTCGGGTGCCGTGATAAAGGACATCGTGAACGAAGCCCTGATGGCAGCAATTCGTGATGGGCGAGAAGTCATTGAGTGGCGTGACATGGTCTCGGCCAAGAGTCTGAAAGAACACGGCGTTACCGACGGCTTTGAATACATCGATCGCGAGCGACATGCAATAGCAATTCACGAGGCATGCCATGCAATCGCGGCGTATCGACTGAAGGCTGACTTTCAAATTGATGTTGCCACCATCGAGCGTCGCGGCGATGTCGGCGGTTTCGTGTCGCGTGTACCCGTGGTGGAGCGCATGTTTGAGTGGAAAACCGAGATCGAAAATGACATCCAAATATCCATTGCCAGTTTGGTCGGTGAGCGAATGTTCTTCGCCGGTGACAGCACCAACGGTGTCGGTGGTGACTTGGACAATGCCACACGATTGGCATTGGTGATGGAATCTCGCTGGGGAATGGGTGAAACGATCGCATCGCACTCGGTCCTGGTTGCCGGTTCCGCTGGTGGTGCCGGTCGCGGCGGGAAGCCCGTTGGTGAAGAAGATTTGGCGGTGTCGCCCGTCCTAGGCGAACGGGTGGAGAAGCGTCTCCGTGAAATTTTCGAGCGAACCCAGGAGCTGCTTGAAACCAATCGGTACGAGATTTTGTGCTTGGCACACGCGTTGGAGTGGCATCGCACACTCAACGGTGCAGATGTTGAAGCAGTAATCAATCGCAGTCGCGGTCCGTTGGTGGACGGCACGGTGTACGCGGTGGAGTCCGTGCGTAAGACCTTGGAGGCCTACCATGCCGAAGCTGCTCACCTGCACAAAACCGGACAGGGTCAACCACGATTGCCTGATGTGAAGGCAGTAATCACCGCATCGCTTACCCTCGAAAACCCTCGAAATGGCTAACGGTGCCGACACGATCAAAGCGTTGGCGAATGTCTCATTGGTGTCACCGGTAGGTCGCTTGCAAATTTCTGCGAGCTGCAAAGGTGTGACGGCTGTGCGGCGCGTATCGAAGCGAGTTCGATTACACCAGTCATCACGGAGTACCGTCTCGGCGACTGCACAGCGCCATGCCGACCTCGCGGCACGACAACTTCGCGAGTATTTCGCAGGAAGGCGTACCGAGTTCACCGTGCCGTTGGATCTGGACGGCACCGAGTTTCAACAGCAGGCCTGGGTGGCGTTGTGCAGCATTCGCTATGGCCACACTTGGTCGTACGCCCAACAGGCAGGAGCGATCGGCAAACCCAAAGCAGTGCGTGCAGTTGGTAGCGCCAACGGGGCCAACCCAGTGCCCATCATCGTGCCCTGTCATCGAGTGATTGCTAGCGACGGTTCGCTGGGTGGATACGCGCTCGGGCTAACAATGAAGCGGTATCTGCTTGCGCTCGAAACCACCGCGAGGTGAACGGTCGGTAGTAATCACCGCTAGTGCGGCTGAGTAAACCCGAAGCAGGCCCGCACGTTGTCGTCGCTGAGTGCGGCTGATGGTGGCCCGAATGCCACGACTCGTTGCGCAAGCAACATCACTGCAGTGGCTGACTCGGCATCCTGCAGGTCGTGTGTGGCAAGTACCACGGTTACACCGCGGGCACGTTCAGCGGCAATGATTTCGGCGATTGCATACTTTCCGCTCAAGTCCAAACCTGCAGTGGGTTCATCGAGCAACAACACTTCGGCTTGCCGCGCCAACACTTGGGCTAAATGGGTGCGCTGCTGCTGGCCGCCGGAAAGATCACGCAGGGGGCTTTCGGCGAATTCGGTTGCGCCGGTGCGATGCATGGTGTCGTCAACAATCAGTCGGTCTGCTCTCTGGGCTCGGCGAAACAACCCAAGGTGTGCGTAGCGACCCATTGCGACGATGTCGCGAGCGCGCAGAGGAAGCGTGTGTGACGACACGGGGTGTTGAGGAAGGTAAGCCACTCGCCGCGGTGAGCCGCCAGGTTGGGTGCCCAACACCGTCACCTCGCCGCGAATCGGGGCGATCATGCCCGCCAGAGTTTTGAGCAGCGTCGACTTGCCCGAACCGTTGGTGCCGATGAGTACGAGCAGTTCGCCGCTGTGCATCTGCATGTTGATGTCGTGCGCCACGGTGTGCAAACCGTGACCGATGTCGAGCTGCGAAGCCGAAATCGTGACATGGGGAGTGGGCATGTCAGTGGGAATGTTCATGTTGGTGGGGGAGCTCGCCATGGCCACGTAGTCGGCGTGGAATCGTGAGCACTGCAACAAAGCCAAACAGGTACACCGCAGTGAACACGATGCTGGCACCGGCTGCAAGATCGAAGTGATAGCTCGCCAGTAACCCGACGTAGCTAGAGACCACTCCAAACAACATGGCTGACAGCATCATGGTGCTGACGCGACGCGCCAAGAGTGCCCCGGTTGCCGCTGGGGCAATGAGCATTCCGAGCACGAGCAGTGTGCCGACAAGTTGAAAACTACCAACGATGGCCATGGCCACCATGACGAGCATGAGCCCGTGGAAGAACTTCACGGAGAACCCTGACGTGCGGGCTAGCCCGTCATCGAGTGACATCAGCACGAATGGCCGGTGGGCGACGATGGCGATTCCCGCCACCACAACGAGCACGACGAGTTGCCAGCCAAGATCAGCGGCGGTGACCCCTAGCAGTTCTCCGAACAAAATTCGGGTGATGTCACCGACAAATGACGTTGACCGCGAGGTGATTATGACACCTAACGCCAACATTCCGACAAAAAGCAAACCGATGGCAGTGTCTGACGACAGTCGAACCTTTGCGGTAATCGTTGAGACTCCACCCATCATGATGACTGCGCCGATTGCTGCACCAATCACACCGGGCACCCCGAACAACAGGGCAATCGCGATTCCGGGTATCACGCCGTGGGCAAGTGCATCGCCGATGAACGAAAGCCCGCGCAGCACCACATAGGTGCCAGCGATGGCGCAAATGATTGCCACCAGCGAGCTTGCCAAGAGGGCATTGCGGAGAAACTCGTTGCTACTAAATGGGTCCCACAGGGGCTCGAGCAGCGCAAACTGAGAAATCAACTCAAACTCGTGGCAATGGTGGTACCCAACGTACGCATAAATGCAACGTAGTCGTTAGAGGTACCCAAAAAGTGCGTACTGATGGTTACCAGTTGTGCATCGGCTTCTTTGGCCACTTGTTCAGCCACTTTCGGGTTGGTGCCGAGCGACGTGAAAATTACTTTGGCACCATGGGTGTTGATGACGTCGATGATGAATTCGGTATTACGGGCGCTCGCCTCTGCGTTGGTGGACGTACTGGAGATGATTGCGGCAACGACGGTGCAGCCGTAGCGATCAACGAAATAGCCGAGCTCGTTGTGGCCCGTCACGAGCTGACAGTTGTCAATTGCTGAAAAGAGCGAGAGCAGCTCGGTGTCTAGTGCGACGAGTTTGTCATCGAGTGCCAGTTGGGCAGCGGCGAGGTCAACTTCCAGTGCATCGGAAGCCGCCTTGGCCAGTGCTGGGAGCGCTTCGCGGACCGTATGTGGGCTCAGCCAGACATGTGGATCTTGACTGTGGTCGTGTTCATCGCTGTGTTCATCGCTGTGTTCATCGTCGCTGTGTGATGCATCAGCGCCACGATGCACGTGCCCGTGGTCTGAATGGTCGTTCACATCAACGATGTCGAGCACGGTGACGTGGTCAGCCACATAAAACACGTTGACCCCGGCTTGCTGGGCGTTCGCCAATGCTTCATCAAGGCCTTCTTCTAGGTCGAGACCGTTGGCTACAACGAATGCAGCGTTGTTGATGGTTTCCAGATCCTTTGCCGAAGGTTCAAACTCGTGCGGGTCTTGACCATCGGGAATCAGTGTGACCACATTGGCCACACCTTCAACAAGTTCGCTCACCACTGCGGCAAGCACCGAGTAGGTCACCACCACCGTGGGCAGCTCGGGTGCTGACGCAGCAGTGGTGACAACCGAGTCAGCAGTGCCCGCAGTGGGGTTGCTATTTGCTGCGTCGTCGTTCGAGCAAGACAGCCCGAGTGCAGCCAGTGAGAGGCTGGCAAAGAGTGCGGCGGTACGGGCGTGGCGTGATGTGGTCATGCCCCGACCCTACCACCAAATGAGAATGATTCCTATTGTGACCGTGCGATGTGCGGGCGAGTGTGCAGCGATTAGTTACCGAGTGCCACGTTGACTGCGTCGGTGAGAGCCTCGGCAGAGATTTCCCCGCTGTTGCGCCACAGCACCTTGCCGTCCTCACCAATCAACACCATGAACGGATACCCGGCCAAGCCAAAAGCATTGCCAGCCGTCTGGTCTTTGTTGTCGACGAGCACCGGCCACAACTCGGGCCACTTTTCGTTTGCCAGCCACACCGACGGTGGGAAGTTGGGTTGTGTTTGATCGGTTCCTGTCGTCACGGCAATGACGTCTAAGTTGTCGGGCACGAGGCCGCTGTTATTCCAGTTCACCAAGACGGGCACTTCTTTTTGACAAAACGGGCACCAGTGCGCCAAGAACACCAAGAGCATGGGTGTGCCTGGGGTAGTGGTGACTTCGTTGCCAAGAAAGCCAAAGCCCTCGAGCACGGGCGCAGTCATACCAATTGCGGTGTCGGCACCGTCGGCGAATTCAGGAAGTGGATCGCCTACGACAACCACATTTTGAAACTCCGAAGCGCCTTCCAGGCTGGCGTCTTCATCGCTGCTGGCGGTGAAGGCAACGACGCCGAACACTGCGGCCAACACGGCGACAATTCCGACTGCGAGAGTGGTGATTTTGTTCATCGGTGCTCCTTAGTGGGATACGGATTCTGATTCGGTTTCTATTGTCGCAGCAGAAGATGGAGATACCACCCACAAAAACGCCAGCACCGCGACAAAGGCACTGAATGCCATGAACGCCAACGACACGAACCCGAAGACTTCGAAATACGGAACCGAACACGGGGCATCAGCCGAGCAGGTGCCGGTGTCGAGGCTTGGCCAGCGCTCCAGCAACCAGTGGTAGCCAGCGATGCCTGCGCCAACTGCAGCCAGCACGGTCGCATACGGAACAATGGCGCGGTCTTTTCGCACTGCTGCGATCACCAAGATGATTGCTAGGGAGTACATTGCGATGCGCTGATACCAACACAACACACAAGGTCGATAGCCGACTGCCTCTGAAAAATACAGACTGCCCACCATTGACACTGAAGTCACCAAGGCGGGCACTGCGATAGACAACGGTGCGAGCCCGGCAATAAGTGAGCGCCCGGCACGGCCACCGGCGAATCGAGCGGCAACAATGGCCAGGCTGCCCGCTAATGCCAACAGCGCAAGTAGGGCAAAAAACATCTCAAACGCTTCGTTGGCCACGCAGTTGAGCGTACTAATGAGGGCTCCTGGTGGCTCGACGTGGCACGATAGTCACATGACTTCTCTGCTTGATCAGTTGCAACACGACCTTTCGGCTGCGATGAAAGCAGGTAACAATGCAGAAAAGTCCACGTTGCGCATGGCGATAACTGCCATTCGCAATGCTGCTGTGGCGGGTGACCAGGCTGTGACCCTCACCAACGACCAGGTGGTGGCAGTGCTGCGAGCCGAAGCCAAGAAGCGCACCGAGGCAGCAGAGATATATAAGGAAGCCGGCCGGAGCGACGCCGAAGCCGTCGAGCGCGCCGAGTTTGCCATTCTCGAGCGGTACCTCCCCGCCCAGATCAGCAATGAAGAACTACAGAAAATTATTTCAGCCGAGGTTGCCGCGGCAGCAGCAGGTGGGGTGACGGGTGGCAAGGCCATGGGGCAGGTGGTCAAAGCCGTGCGGGCCAAGGCAGGGCCAGGGGCCGATGGTGCCGTAATCGCCGACTTGGTGAAAAAGGCGCTGGGCTAAACCACAGATCTCGTGCCGGGCTGCACAAGCATGCTGCGACAATTGACACAGATGCGAAAAGGGGTGTACCGTGAACAGCGAGTTACGAACACTCAATCAACCTCGAGGGGGGAACAGGAAATGAAACATCTATTCAAGGGTGGTCGCCGCAAGGTGGCTGCTGTTATGGCGGTGGCACTCGTTGCCTCGCTGAGCCAGGTGGCGCCAACCAGCGCTGCGGAAAAGCCAACATCGGGCGGCACGTTGACCGTCGGTATTTTCGACAGCTTCCCTGGCTACTGCATGGCTGACAACTTGGCGAACTCGGCACTCATGGCCGGTCGCACGATTTACGAAACTTGGGTCGAGCAGCGTGCTGACGGCAAGGTCGTGCCATACGTACTCTCGGCTGTAGAGAACAGC
>SYEA01000029.1 GCA_005800965.1 Actinomycetota bacterium
CTCTGCTTGATTGCGTTATTGCGCACGCTACCGATTGCTTTTACTGGGGCAGTGTCGCCGAGTGCCGAGCGGTAATACGTCGACCATGGTTCCCCATGTGAGAGCACTATGTCGGGGGCATGCTCGGGTGCAACAAATTGTCTTAACGATTTCCAGATGTCGCCTTCTGAATCTGTGGAATATGTATCTCGACGTCCGTTTTGTAGACAAACAGTGACGCAACTTGGCAAAAACACCTTGGTGAGGTAGAACTCCAGAGCGTTATCTTCAAAGGTGATGACATACCTGGGGCGAGTAAAACGAAGAAAGGCGCGGTAGTAGCCCCGCACTCCCCAACGTCCGGAGAAAATCGCAAGGATTACCATCCAAACGTTGAGTTTTGCGCGTGGGCCAACGTAAATCTCGATGTCCTCTTCAGCGACATAAGTTCTCAGCAGTGACTCGCCCGTGTTGCCGATGAATACCACACGATGTTTTCGTGGCCAGATGAACTCGAGTGTTGGGCCTGGCATGGTAACCATGGTTCGATTGCCGATGCCCTAATTGTTCTGTTGACGCTCGGCAAGAGCCTTGTCAATCAGGCGAACGAGTAGTAAGTCATCCATGTTGTCGACTTCTACACTTCTTGATCGTGGCATTATCGAGCATCCGATTCGACCAAAGAATCGGTGTTGCGCTGCAGTGAAACCCTCAATCCGCATGAGGTAGGCGGCACCGTTTTCTAGATACTCAGCCCCGTCAATGTCTTGTCGCCGCAATCTTTTTTGAGGGTCGTGGTTGACACCAGTGAGCGAGCCGTCAGTAGTCGACCTCCATAAAAATCCGTGTGACTCAGTCACTGTGAGGCTGGAGTCGCATCCCGCATAGTTTTTTACGAGGTGCTGTAGGTCGCTTGAATACAAAAGGGGAGTCGTCGTTTGTACGAACAACAAGTCTCCCGCGGTAACACGAAGAGCCTTGAGGGCATGCAGCAAGACGCTTTCACTCGTAGCCTCGTCAGTTGCGAGTTCGATTGGGCGCGGAACGTGTGTTGCGCCAAGTCGGGTTGCATGACTAGCAATCTCTGCATCCTCGGTGCTCACGATGATGTGGTCAGCTACAGCACTATTACTCACAGTTTGAATTGCACGGTCAATCAATGGAATACCACCAACCTCCTGCAGATTCTTTCGGGGAATTCCTTTTGAGCCGCCGCGGGCGGGAATTATGCAAATCACTGACATCGGGCAGGCTGCTTAGGGAGCATCAAGTTATTCGTCGAAGCTTCTTTTTTACCGCTACCTCGGACTCGTACACAATTTTGTTGCCGTCTCCCAAGGAGGATTCCACGAGCCGAATATCTCGAACGAGTCGCTCGAGACCACCGGGTTCGACGCTGGCGGCGTGGTCGGTGCCCCACATGGCGCGGTCCAGTGTGATATGACGTTCGATGAACACGGCACCGAGAGCAACCGCTGCCACTGTGGTCTGCAGCCCGGTTTCATGACCGGAGTAACCAACTGGCACACCAAAACGCTCTCGAAGTGCAGCGATTGCTCGCAGGTTGAGCTCTTCTGGTTTGCACGGATAAGTGGACGTTGCCTGGCCAAGGATCAGCTTGTTGCGGTCAAGCAACGACACGGCATGGTCAATTTCTTCAAGTGTTGACATACCGGTCGACATGATGACGGATTTGCCCGTGTTGCGAATGGCAACAAGAAGTTCGTCATCGGTCAAGCAGGCCGAAGCAACTTTGAACACTGGGGTATCGAAACCTTGCAGAAAGGTAACCGAAGGAACATCCCACGGCGACGCAAACCACATGATGTTCAATGATCGGCAGTAGGCATCTATCTCTGAAAATTCTGCCTGGCCGAATTCGATTCGCTCCTTATATTCCAGATAGGTCATCGTGCCCCATGGCGTTTCTCGCATGGTGCTGGCTTGATCTGGCGGTACGCAGATGATGGGGGTTCGTTTTTGGAACTTGACAGCATCGCAGCCTGCCTGCGAAGCCACGTCAATGAGTTGTTTTGCCAAGTCAATATCGCCATTGTGGTTGATGCCGATCTCGGCAATTACGAACACGGGCTTGCCAACACCGACCTGCTGGTGGGCAATATTCACGACATCGACAGGCGTCATTTTTTGAGTACCCACAACAGTGACAAGATTACTTCGCAGCTCGAGTGCGAGATGCTTTCACCACGTTGTCGGCGATTTCACGAATGGCACCACGACCGCCAGGTTTGCTGGTCACAATGTGGGCGGCAGCAAGGGCAGATGGGTGGGCATCGGCCGGCGCAATAGCAACACCGACATAGCCCATGCATTCAAGATCATTGATGTCATTGCCCATGTAGGCAGTGGTGTCAGGAGTGGCACCAACCCGAGTCATCCATGCCTGCAAGACAGGTAACTTGTCGTCGCAGCCGTGCACCACTTCAAGTGACAGTTTGGCGGCGCGTGCCGCGACCACACGATTTTTTTCCTTGGAAATAATGATCATGTGGATACCGGCGTCACGCAACAGGCCGATTCCCATGCCGTCAGAGCGGCTACACAACACCGATTCTTCGCCAGTTTCTGAAACAAGAACTCGATCATCGGTGAACACACCATCGAAGTCAAACGCGATGGCCGTGATTGCAGCGAGGCTCGGTGTGTTCATGATTTCAGCCAGCTCCGCCACCAGTGGCGTTCAACGCCACAACCAAGAGCAGCGATGTCCCAATCCCAAGTGCCGCACCACCAAGAATGGCGATAATCCCGAGTGACGCGATGTGGGCAGCCTTCGTGGACGGTCGCGCAACAAGTCGTCGCGCAGTGATCCATCTAGCAGCGACATCACGCGGGGAAGTTGCTGGATGATAGGTGAACCGCCCGTTACTTGGCTGGCCGGTACGACCTTTGCGTGAAATAGCGATGCCAGATCCCCAAATAAGAAAGAGCGCCGTAAGGGTGACCACGCCAACGATGGCGATTCTGGTCGTAACCTCAGTGACAGTCATGGATGCCACAACCAACGACGACAACATCACGGCACTTTCCAGCGTACCCCTGCCCCCGCCCCCACCGCCCGTTTCTTCACGCACCACACAACGTGTGTGGTGGGCACTGCCGCTGTTCACCATTGCATGGTTGCTCATGTCCTTGATAATCGCATCGTCGCTCACGCAAGTGCGACTGTGGGAATTGGCACCTGGTTCGGCGCAGGCAGTTGCACCGCGCATGTCGTTTGGTGATGATGCGCTGGAATTCGTTACCAGATACGAATCTGATGGCGAGATCATGTTCGTTACAGCGCTCGGCAGCCGACTCTCGCTACTAGATGCAGTAGCGGCATGGCTTGATGATGATGTTGAAGTGCTTACTTACGAGGAACGCTTTGGCAAGCAAACACCTGCACAACAGCGAGAGGGGGGAAGTCGTGCGATGGTGTCATCAAAGCAGATTGCTGAGTTTGTGGCATTCACACGATTGGGTATCAAGTCAGAGTTCGTCTATGGCGATGTCGTCGTGGATGATGTGGTGTGTGCAGATCTCCCCGACCCACAGAGCGCATGCAAGCTGCTGGTTCCGGGTGACACCATCCTGAGCTTTGGTGGTCTCCCAACGCCCATATTGCCGGCGCTGATTGAAGCAGTCACGAATCGCCGAGTTGGCGAATTGGTGGCACTCGAGGTGCGCCGAGCAGACACAGATGTTGCGGTGGTCATCAATGTAAAACTCATGGCGGCACCGGATGACACCAGTCGCACCATCATTGGTTTCATGCCACGCGATACACGAACGGTAGAAACTCCGTTCGAAGTAGGCATTGATACCGACTCAATCGGCGGTCCCTCAGCAGGCCTGGCGTTCACGCTCGCCTTGATTGATGAGTTATCAGAGGGCTCGCTCACTGGCGCAGCGAAAGTCGCAGTAACTGGAACTATGGATGGTGCTGAAAGTGTCGGTGCGGTCGGCGCGATTCCGCAAAAAGCAGTTGCCGCCCGCAATAGTGGTGCAAAGTTGTTTCTCGTACCTGCGAGCCAATCGTCGGCCGATATCGCCCAAGCTCGTCGCGTTGGTGGGGCACAGATGCGCGTCGAGACAGTGGCAACACTGCAGGATGCGCTGGACATCTTGCGTGGCATCGGTGGCGACCCACTGCCCGATGCCACAACGAGCGATTAACAGGGGCGTACTGTTGAGGGCATGGCCCTTGACTTCCAGCGACCCGACCCGTCGTCGCCGGCTGCGGTTGCCGCTGCCCAGTTCACGCTGAGTCGTCGCGGATACCGCGAAGAAGAAGTGCGGGACTTCTTGCGACAGGTCTCAGTGGAAATGGCTCGACTTTTAGAACGCGAGCGATTTTTAGAAAGCGAACTAAAAGCTATGCAAGCCCGTGGGCCAATTGACGTAGGCGCAATCGACGAAGCTGCAGTAACTGAGTTGTTGGGTGCCGAGGCGGCGCGTGTTCTGAGTGTGGCCCGTGAAGCCGCCCAAGCAATGCGCACCCGTGCTGCTGAATCGGCCGAGCAGGTGGTGCGCGATGCAACTCGTGAGGCCGCCCGACTTCTCGAAGAGTCAAATGTCGAAGCATCACGTCGCCGATCAGATGTATCGGGCGAAGCCGAACAAGAGCTTGAGGTTGCCAAACAACAGGGCCGCGAGATGATCGCCGAAGTGCGCGCGTATCGCGAGCGAGTGTTGACTGATTTGGCCAAGCGCACCGAAGACGCTCGTCGCGAACTTGAGCGCTTGGTGCACGAGCGCGAGCGTTTGCTGGGGGCTTTTGAACGGGCGCGACACGCGGCCACCGATGTGGTTGGGGATCTGACCGAGTTCGATGAAGCCTTGCGTGGGACAGGGGTAACGCCACCATTGGTGCCACCAGATGCACCACCACCGCCACGCCCGACGCGTCCGAGCAAGACACCAATTTTTGACGCCAAACAATATGAGCACGAACTCGGTGAATCACATCAGTCTGTGGAAGTCACTGCCGTGGTGCCGGACGCAGCACGGAGCAACGAAGAAGTTGCCGTAGTCGAGCACAGTGACCATGTGGATGAACCCGTTGCCACGGTCGAACCAGTTGAACCAGTTGAACCAGTCGAAACGGTCGAAACAGTCGAAGAGACACCCGAGACGACAGAAATGTCGGAAACAGCAGAAGTTGTGCAGCTTGCCAAAGTGGTGATTCTGTCTGACCATCGTCGCCAAAAAGAAACACCGCGAGCAAGCCATGTGGCCCCCGAACCTGACGCATCAGAGCATCCGGTGTTCGAGCGGATCCAAGGCTCATCACCCGATGAAGAGCCACAATCCGTATCACCAGACCAAATATCGCCCGCCACCACCAGCCGAGTTGACGAGATATTCGCGCGTTTGCGCACTGCCAGCACTTCTCGTGTAGCCAGTGAAACCACACAGAAGATTGCGGCCCCAGGTGAGCCACACAAGGTGGATGAGTCGGTGTTCCAGCGCCGAGCCGAAGTCGTTGACCCAGCGCTACCGGGCTTGATTCGGGCAACAAAGCGCTGTTTGGCAGACAACGAAAATGCCGTCCTCACCCACGTAAGCACAAAACGGTCGACGCTCACACTCGCAGCCCTGCTGGCAACCCCCAGCGAACTTGCACTGCAATACACCGAAGCAATTCGAGAACTTGTGACCAGCATTGCTGTTGATGCAGCACGCTCGCACTCTGCTGCGCGTCGCTCGGACATGCGTGCAGTGATTGCACAGGGAGCAGTGCTCGAAAAAATCACCGAGATGTTTGTTGCCGACTTCATCAGCCCGCTACATGAGCGCGTTGCAGCAGCGCTCGTCACATCTGCTGGTAATCGAGATGCGCTGCTTGTTGCACTGCGAGCACTCTTCGCTGAGTGGAAGTCACAACACTTGGTACCAGTCGTCAGTGATATCGCCTACTTCTCGTACGCACGCGGATTGTTTCTGGGTTGTGACACAAAAGCCAGTGTTTGTTGGGCGGTCGATCCACAAGGCCCGGCATGCTCTGATGCTGAAGACAACTCACTGGCAACAGAGGTGCGTCGTGGAGACGCATTCCCGACCGGACACACACATCCGTTGGCTCATGCTGGATGTCGTTGTCTAGTTGTTCCACTAAACAAGTAGCCTTCGGCGTCATGCGCATCCCTGAAGATCTTCCTCCTCGTCGTCCACTGTTTTCTGGTGGAGGCTTTGGGTTTAATCGTCCGCGTCGTAGTCGCATCGTTCTCTCGGTGGTGATGATTGCCATCGTTGCCCTGTTCGTGTCGGCACGCAGCGTTGTGGCTTTCTATATTGACGTGCTGTGGCATCAGTCGGTCGGTCGCACCGACGTATTTTGGGGCATCCTGCTCACTCGTCTAGGTCTGGCCAGCGCTTTCACACTCATTTTCGCGCTCTTGTTAATCCTCAATATGTGGGTGGCGGACCGATTGCGCCCCGAGTTCGTTCCGACCACCCCCCAAGAACGCGCGCTGGCTGGTTATCGACAGTTGACGACGGGTCGGGCGTGGAGTTTCCGACTCATCATCGCAGCACTGCTGGGCTTCTTGGTCGGCTCACCAGCCGCTGGACAGTGGCAGGACTGGACACTGTTTCGCAACTCCACCGACTTTGGGGCCACCGACCCGTTGTTCAACCAGGATGTCGCGTTTTATGTGATGCGACTTCCGTTTCTTGAGTTTGTTGTGGATTGGACATTCGCAGCGCTGGTGCTTGCCACGCTGGTGACTGCTGGGGTGCACGCCCTAAACGGCGGGATTCGTTTGCAAATTCAAGGAAGAAAGGTCACCCCACTCGCGAAGCTGCACCTCAGCGTGTTGTTTGCAGTGCTATCTCTTGTGCGAGCCCTCGACTACTGGTATTCGCGCTACAACCTCACGCGCTCGACTCGCGGTGTCGTGCAAGGTGCGTCATATACGGATGTCAATGCGCAGCTTCCTGCGACGCAGCTCATGATTTTGGTTTCGTTGGCCGTGGCCGTGTTGTTCTTGGCCAACTTTCGTCAACGCGGGTGGCGACTACCGGTGTTGGCCACTGTGTTGTGGGTCGTCATTGCGGTAACTGCCGGTGGTGTGTATCCAGCGGTGGTGCAACGGTTCATCGTGCAACCCAACGTAAGCACGAGGGAATTGCCGTTCATTGATCGCAATATTGCGGCAACCAAGGAGGCCCTCGGCCTTGCTGATGTTTCACGCAGTGTGTTGAAGCTGCAGCCAATTACGGCGGCAAATCTGACCAATGATCCCAGCCCGCTGCAAAACGTTCGTCAGCTCGACCCAATTCAGATGCGCGATCGCTTCATTCTTGATGAAGGTCGCACGTCGTTCTATGCCGTTCGAGATCTTGACGTAGACCGTTATGAAATCGACGGTCGTACGCAACAAGTAATGGTTGCGGCACGCGAACTTAATTCTGAAGGTATTCCGAATCGCACGTGGGTGTCGCGCCACTTGCTCTACACCCACGGCTGTGGGCTTATCGCCGCCCCGGCCAGTCGCACCACGACGGATGGAAGACCGGTGTATGTAGATCTCAGTGTGACGCGACCTGAGTTGTATTTCGGTGAAGGCATCGATTCGTACGCAGTAGTAGGGACTGAACAGGTAGAACAGCCGTGCGTTGGTGAGCCAACCAAGCAGACCACCCCTGGCGGGGTGCAGCTGTCGTCAGTACTTCGTCGTGCGGCGTATGCCATCCAGTACAGCGAGTACAACTTGTTTGGATCAGGCCTGATCAATTCACAGTCATTCATCATCCATGATCGCAATGTGACCGACCGGGTAAATCGACTCGCACCATTCCTGCGCTACGACTCTGATCCGTACCCGGTAGTTGTCGATGGCACGGTGCAATGGATTTTGGATGCCTACACGATTAGTGACCGTTACCCCTATGCACAGGAGGCGAATACGGACCAGTTGTCGCCAGGCGGCGGGCTGAATGCCTCGTTCAACTATGTACGCAACAGCGTAAAGGCCGTCGTGGATGCGTTCACCGGAGATGTGACGTTTTATGTCATTGACCCCAATGACCCGATTACCGCCGCGTGGTCAAAAGCCTTTCCGAAACTTTTCACTGATGTGAGCCAAGCACCTGCTGAACTCGTGAAACACTTTCGGTATCCCGAGGATTTGTTTCGTGTGCAGACCAACGTGTACGGCCGCTATCAGTTTGATGACTCGACCTTGTTTTTTAACCGTGATGCGGCGTGGAGCGTGGCTCAGGCGCCTTCAAGTGAACCCGATTCCGCAACTGGAGTCGTGGGTGTCGTCGGCGGCAGCGCTGCCGACGGTATCAACGTTCGAGATGCCAGTGTCTTGCGTTTCGAGCCGTACTACACCATGTTCCATGGTGGTGACGGCCTCGGCATACCGATGTTCTCAATGTTGCGACCGTTCGTTCCATTTTCGGCAGATAATGCACGAAAAGAACTGCGGGCATTGATGGTGGTGTCGAGCGATCCGCAATCGTACGGAAAGATTCAAGTCCTCGAATTTCCTGAGCCGCTGCCTGAGGGTCCCGCAACCGTTGCAGCCGAATTCGGTAGCGATCCGGTTATTGCTCAGCAGATCACTCTGCTCGACCAGCGCGGATCGCGCGTGATTTTCGGTGACTTGCAAGTAGTGCCCGTGCAGCGAGGTCTTATGTACGTGCGTCCACTGTTTGTGCGTCCAGATGATCCTTCCGCCAAACAGATCTTCGTCCGCAAGTTTTTGGTGTCATACGACAATCGAGTGGTGATGGCGGACAACCTCACCGAAGCC
Source organism: Actinomycetota bacterium (assembly GCA_005800965.1). Taxonomy (GTDB): domain Bacteria; phylum Actinomycetota; class Acidimicrobiia; order Acidimicrobiales; family Ilumatobacteraceae; genus F1-60-MAGs027. The sequence goes on from SYEA01000029.1 coordinate 8,748, forward strand.
GTCGGACGTTTGTTTCCTGGTTTTGATACCGACCTCGGTGAACGCGTCAACGACGGCTCGGCTGCACCAGTTGACCCAACACCAGACGCATCAGGTGGCACTGTCACCACCACAACGCTGCCCACGCAAGACACTTCGTCGTTGACGGCGGTAGAGCTGCTCGCTCGTGCTGATGCTTTGTTCGACGAGGCAAATAGTGCTTTGGCGCAAAACCCGCCCGACTTTGCTACGTATCAAGCACGACTGGCACAAGCACGCGAAGCTTTGCGTCAAGCGATTTCGCTGGTTGGCGGCTGAGCTATCTCACGTACGAGTTTTGCGAAGCAGTTCAGCAAGCTCGGCGAGGTCCTGGCGAAGCGTGATGGCGTAGCGAGCCTGTTCAGTGGCGATGCGCACCTGGTTGGCACGTAATTCAGCCACGGTTTCAACACTCGCTGCATCGGCTGTATGTGCCAAGTGATTAATTTCAGCATCAAGTTCGTGGATTTGATTGGTTAGCTCGGTGGCCATTTGTGTTATCCGAGCGTCAGCAGTTCCCAGACGAGAGTCCAACGCGTGAAGTTGGGTCCGAAGAGCGGCAACATCAGCATCTCGTTGGTGGGCTTCATTGCGCAGCGCTGTGACTTCATTTTGCAAAGTGCGCAGAGTCGAATCCACTGATTTGCGATGACGGTTAAACATCAGCGAACCCCAATACGGGAAGAAATGTGTCGAAGAAAGTTGTAGTCGTTCAGACGGTAGGCTTTGGACATTTGTGTATCTCGTTATCCATCTACGCCATCCAAATCCGCGAATGTTTCGCGGCGGCGGATGATGCGGGCGCTGGCGCCGGCC
>SYEA01000030.1 GCA_005800965.1 Actinomycetota bacterium
GAACTTCATCTTGTCGATATGGAATGCCTCGTCAGCGGGCGTCAGCACTTCGCTCTCGTGAATGAAATCGACACCGAGGGCCTCAAGCACTTGCGCTTCGACGAAGTGTCCGATGCGCGCTTTGGCCATGACCGGAATCGAAACCGCGGCCTGAATGCCTTCGATCATCTCGGGGTCGCTCATGCGGGCAACGCCACCGTCGCGACGGATGTCTGCTGGCACTCGCTCGAGTGCCATTACCGCAATCGCGCCAGAGTCCTCAGCAATTTTCGCTTGGCCGGGGGTGACCACATCCATGATCACGCCGCCTTTCAACATTTCGGCCAATCCGCGCTGCACGCGCATCGAGCCGGTGGTCTTCTCGGGCTGTGTCATGGTGTTTTTAGCGTACCTATTCACTGCCCCGACGGCTGAACCCTGGGCAGGTGACACTTGGCGACCAAGCCATGCAGCGGGTTACGGATACTTGAACGAGGTCGGGTCGGTGCCTGGCAAAAACGACACACCCTTGGCCAAACGCGGCAATTCCACCCATGTGTTACCCGGGGTCAATTTGATGATGTTGCCCGCGGTGTCTTTGAGCGTGAACGGCTGGTCTGCATCATCGCGGGCCCAAGTGCCTTGGAAGAGCTTGCCCGCAGTAAACACCCACGCTTCCCCCGAGCCCTTGGTCTTGGCTACGGGGCTGTACCCGCTCTTGCTGTACTGCACGTACAGCACCACCACGTTGGCGGCATTGACTCGCACATCGTCAACGTCAACGTGCGGTTTGTCGTCTTGCGAACGCAGAAAGCGGCTGAACTCGCTGCTCCATTCCCACATCACTCGCACACCATCCATCGAGATTTTTACGCCACCAGTTTCAAGCGCGGTGGCTGGAATCGCTTCGTCGGCGGCGCGATACACGAACTGTGCCGGTGGCGGCAGTGCACCTTCTGGCGCCAGTGTCCACAGTTTTGAAGTATCGGCAATCAAGTTGTGAGGGGCCGAACGCGAGCTCTCGCGTCGATAGCCACCCGCATCGTTGGCAGCTGAATAGCTGAGATCGATGAGACTGGACGCCCGCACGAGTTTGGTGACCTCGGCATTGCCGCCGCTCCAGACGAACAACGGTGCATTCAGTGGCTCGAGCAAGTCGATGTCTTGCTTGCGTCCACTGCGAATTGGGCCAACGGGGTCGCTGTCGTTGGTGTGGAACACCGCGGCAAAACGGGTGAGCATCTCGACATTTTCTTCATACACCACGTCGGCTTGGTTCAACCCCCACTGCGGGCGGGCCTTGGGATGATTATCGATTTTGACAACGAGCGCCGGGCGGGTGATCAGCGTGCTGACGGGCAGACCCGTCAGCGGGGCCAACATTGGCGGAATCGTCGTGGTAGTCGTGGTCGACTCAGCGACGGTGGTGGCTGGTGCCGCGGTATCGGACACGTCGCTCGTGTTGGCGGCCCCGCCGCTACAGGCCGCGAGGGCGACTACGGCGAGTAGTCCGCTGACAACTGCAACACGACGCTGGGCAACAAACATTGCGAGCTCCTTGTTTCTAGATTTCTCGCAGCAGCGCGATGCGGTCTGCGAGAGGGGGATGGGTATTGAAGAGTTTATGGAAAAACCCCAATCGACCTGTGTCATTCACCCCCGGCAAAGGCTGCTCAATCCACATATGTGCGGTGGCCATCGACGCTGAATGGGTCACCGTGCTGTCTGCTTGCAGCTTCTCGAGGGCCGAAATCAGCCCCGGCGGATAACGGGTCAACTGTACGGCAGACACATCGGCCAAAGTTTCGCGACGCCGACCCACTGCGGCCTGCATGGCACGCGCCAACAGGGGTGCCAGGATCAACAGCGCGATACCGATCAATGCCAGCGGGTTGCTGCGATTGTCGCGGTCCCCTGCCCGCGCTACACGCCCACCGTTCCACCACATCATGCGAATGGTGATGTCGGTGAGGATGGCAACGGTTCCCACCAAGGTGACTGCCAGAGTCATGACCAAGATGTCGTAATTCTTGATGTGCGACAACTCGTGGGCCACGACCCCTTCGAGTTCCACCCGATTCATCTTCTCCAAAAGTCCCGTGGTAACTGCAATGGCGGCATTCTTCGGATTGCGGCCCGTGGCAAATGCGTTGGGTGCCGGATCATGGACGATGTACACACGCGGTTTTGGCAGACCACCGGCGATACACAAACCTTCGACCAAATTGTGCAGACGCTTGTAGACCACGGGGTCGGCTGGCACCGCACGGCTCATGCGCAATGCGATGGAATCTGACTTCCAGTACGACACGAAGGCCGTTACCGAAGCGATTGCGAGAGCAATCAACGTGCCGAAGATGCCGTTGCCAATCAACACACCAACCGCCATGCCAACCAAGACGAGCACGAGCACGAAACCGAACATCAACGCCACGGAGCGGCGCTTGTTCGCCGCGATTAGGTCGTTCAGAACTTCACCGACGGCGGTATCGCGGCTGCCGCCTCGACCTCGAGGTATTCGCGATCAGCGAAATTGAACGACTTGGCAAAAATGAGTCCAGGAAATGACTGCGTCGTGTTGTTGTAGCGCTCAACGGCATCGTTGTAGAACTGGCGGGCGAACGCAACACGGCTTTCAGTGTTTTGTAGCTCTTCTTGTAGTGCCAAAAAGTTGGTGTTGGCCTTCAGGTCGGGGTATGCCTCAGACAAGGCGAACAGCTGGCGCAATGCACCGGTCAACCCAATGTCGGCAGCACCCTGAGCGGCCGGGTTCGGCGCTGCTGACATGGCTTTTGATCGCGCGTCAATGACGGCTTCGAGAGCACTTTTTTCGAACGCGGCATAACCCTTGACCGTTTCCACCAGGTTGGGAATCAGATCGAGGCGACGCTTAAGCTGCACGTCGATCTGCGACCAAGCGTTGTCTACTTCGTTACGCCGACTGATAAGCCGGTTGTACGACAGCACCACCCACACCACCAGAAGTACCGCGACAACGAGCACAATCCACAACGTGTTCATGATGGTCAGGTTACTCGTCGTCCAAGCCGTCACCAGTGACACGTTCGCGCCACATTTGTGACTTGTTGCGCAGTGTGGCAACGGTGTCGGTGACTGACTCCGACACCGTGCTGACCATGTTCTGCGAAAGCCTGGTGAAGCGCGGTCGACGTAGCAAACGATCTTCGAAATACCTAACGAGGGTGCTCGGCTGCACGACGATTCGCTCTTCTGCTTCGGCAATGAGCACTGCCCGATAAATCTCGAGATAGCGCAGCGCCAACGACTGCATCGACAGTTGAGCAGCACGCGCATCACCGCCAGCCACCAGGCACTGGCTGAATGATGGGTCATCAATCACTGCTTGCACCGCATGGGCGAGGGCGGCTGGGTCGCCAGGTTGCACCAGCACACCATCGACGTTGTCGGTCACCACAATGTTGTAGCCGTCAATATCACTGGCGACCACTGGTGTTTGAGCCGCCATGGCTTCAAGCAGCACCAACCCAAATGACTCACCGTGCAACGACGGTGCACAAAACACACTGCAGCGCGCCAAGCGATCCAACTTCTCGGGCTCAGACACCTGACCGAGCCAATCGATACGCGCAGCCACTTGCGGGTCGCGACTAAATCGCTTACGCACGTCGGCGATGTGCGGGCCATCAGCACACACCCAGAGCCGATAGTGGCTCGGCATCAACATGAATGCATCAAGCAACACTTCAAGACCCTTGCGCGGCTCGTGACGACCACAAAACAGCACCGTCGGAGTGCGCTCACGTGTGACGTTTGGTCGCCGATACGTCTCGATATCGATTCCGTTGTACAACACTTCGAAGGTGCCGCCTACATGGCGCACGGCCATATCACGTGCAGCCTGCGACACCGCCACCCGATGGTCGAGATGGGTGCCTAACCACTCCACTCCTTTGCGCACCCGTCGATACCACGCAATATCGCCCGCAGCATGAAATGTGCCGACCATCGGTGCCAGTCGCAACATCAACGCAGTTTGTGTCGGGCCAGGTGCCATGGGTTCGTGCAGGTGCAGGATGTCGAAGGCTTCATCGTTGAGAGCCCGCAGCGTGCGTAATGCTGCCGAAGGATCCGGTGCCAACGGCGCCGACGAACCATTGGCCGCCGTCGGCAGGCTGTTGCCCAACGGTGTTACGAACGGCTCGGGTGGCGGCCCGTCACAAGGCCCGAGCACGCGCACCTCGTGACCCATGCGCCGCAACTCGCGCGCCAAGCCCAACACTTGATGTTGCACACCGCCAGGAATCGTGAGACTGTAGGGGCTCACCATCGCGATTCGCAGCATGTCATCGCGGCGCTGCTCTGATGGGCTCGTCTCCACCCCCTTCACGGTACGGTGGGCGCAGCGCTATGCCTACGACAATGCCTACGACGAGTCAACTTCCCGCCATTTCACTTGTGGCCTCGCCAACGCGGCGCGCCGGGGTGCTGCAGTTGGCGCGTGACGCACAAGATCGCGGCTTTACCCACGTGGCGTGCCCGAGCCTTGGTGCAGCAATGTCTCTCTGCGTGTCGCTGGCGCACGCCACCACCACGCTGTCGTACTTCACATCAATTCAACCGATTTATCTGGCGCACGCCGTCGAGGCCGGGAATACCGCAGCACACATTCACGAGATCTCTGGTGGCCGCTTTGCATTCGGCGTCGGCGTGAGCCACGGGCCGGTGGTACAGCGCCTCGGTGTGGCCACGGGTAAACCACTCAGCGATATTCGCGAGTATGTCAGTGCCATGCGGGCCAACGAAAAGTTTGGTGGTTCGTTGCCGCCGATTTACCTCGCCACCCTGCGCGACAAAATGCTCGACTTGGCGATTGAGATTGGTGACGGCGCACTGTGGGCCAACGCTTCGTTGCGGGCAATCCCCCTGCAAGTTGCGCGTATTCCCGTGGAGCGACGCGCAACATTCTTCATGGCCAACATGATTCCTACGGTGATCGCCGACGACATTGAGGCCGCCCGAGCCGTCAACCGGCGCACGTTGGTGATGTATGCAACGTTGCCGAACTACCGCAACTACTGGCGCGCCAGCGGATACGACAGTCAGGTTGATGAGTTTGAGCGAGTGCTCGCGAGCGCCTCACGCGAGCAATTGGCCGAAGCGCTCACGGCTGTGATGAGTAACGAGTGGTTAGATGACTGCACCATGTCGGGCCCGGCCGAAGTGGTACGCGAGCGCATCGCAGCATGGTGGGCAACGGGCGTCATGCCCGTGGCCGTGATGTCGGCGGTTGACGGCGGCCAAGCCAAGGGCGTGGCCAACTTGTTTGCGGCCTACAGCTAGGCGCAATTATTTGACGTAGCCGGGGTCGCTCGGCCAATTCGGCGAAAACAGGTGCCACTGTTCTGGCGCACGACGAATCAAGGTTTCAAGTTCAGCCACCATCAGTTGGCTGAGTCGCTGCATGTCGTCGCGCAAGGTGCCCGTGCGTTCAAACGCGATTGGTGGCCGAACAACCGCGTGATGCCCGTCAACACGTCGCGTAAAATATGCAGCAGCAGGGATGATTGGTGCACCGACCCGCAACGAAAAAAATGCTGGCCCAGCCGGCACCGTGGTGCGCTCACCGAAAAATTCGACTTGCACCCCGTTGCGTTGGATGTCGCGGTCGCTCATCAACACCACCACGTGATTGGCGCGAAGCGCATCTTGCACCGCCACGCCGGCATGCTCGTCAAGCGGAATCACGTTGACCCCGAGCCCACGACGCAGCGACAGAAACGTTTCGTAGGCCTCCTTGGATTCGAGCACCTCAACTACTGCACTCACCTGCAAGCCGCGTTGCGCCAACCACCGACCAGCCCATTCCCAGCCACCAACATGTGGCATCGCGAGAATTGCCCCGCTGCCCAACTTGAGCGCGTCCTCGATGTACGCGTAACCCTCGGTGCTGAACCCAGCATCAATTTCGCGCGCCGAGAGTGACGGGATTCGAAATGTCTCGAGGTAGTAGCGCAGATAACTCTGGAACGCATCATTCACGCGGCGCTGCATTTGCAACAAGTTGAGTTCTGGCGACACGCGGCGCTGATGCCGCTCGACCATCTTTCGCTCACCACGCATGGCCACTGCCCCAATTCCGCCAAGCGATAACGCAGCAACGTGTGACACCACGGCTGGGGTTGCAGCGCCAAACAGGGTGGCTAAACGAAAAGCGAGACCGGGATTTTTGTCGTCAGGCATCGCGACGGCGCGATGACAAGCGAGCCCGACGGTCGGCAAACGCTGCACGCCGCGTCGCGCGATGCATGCGCCGCGTTTCGAGTCGCGCTGCGGTTACTGGCGCGACGGCTGCCTGACGCCAAATCTTGATGAAGCGCTGCACTGCAGTCACCGACACCAAGACCAGCATCAGCCACATAACCCAGTAGAGGCCTTGATCAAACAACAGCCCGACGCACAAAATTACGATGCGCTCAGCGCGCTCCATCAAACCACCCTTGGCTTGCAGACCGAGTGATTCGGCCTTGGCTCGCTGATACGAAATCAACGACGACACGGCCATTACTGCAAACGGCAGCACTGCTGCGGTGCCCCCGCGGGTGTCGCCGAGATACCACGCGACACCACCAAGCATGAAACTGTCGGCAATGCGATCGATGGTGGAATCAAAGAATGCACCACGCTGGCTGGAGACGTTCGACGCCTTGGCCAAAGCCCCGTCGAGCATGTCGGGCAAGGCGGCTGCAATCACCAGCAACAAACCCACCCGCAGGTAACCGGCACCAATCGAGACGGCGGCCGCGATGGAAATCAACAACCCGACGATGGTCAGATGGTCTGGGGTTATTTTGGTGCGCGTCAGCGTCACGCCGACGGGGCGAACGTACTTGTCGACGTGCACACGAAATTTGCCATCAAACACGAGACAACACTACTTCTGGTCGTCGGGATTGTCATCGGGATTGTCTTCGACGAGACATTCTTTGATGCTCCCATCAATGGCATCAATGAGCACGAGGCCACGCCGCAGTGGAGGTTCTTCGCTGCTGTAGCAAAACACCCGCCAGGTGGGGCGACTGCGCACACCGCGCCACACTTGCTGTGCCGATGCGTGACCTACGGCAAAATCCACAGCCTGAGTGGCGCGCACCAGTGCGTCGCGTTCGTCAACTTGCATTCGCCACGCGGCCGACAAACCGTATGCGCCAAACAACCCGAACAGCACGGCAGCAAACATGAACCCGTCGTTCACCACGGCGGTGTCGCCGTCGCGCGTGGAAAACCACACAGCAGCGCACAGCGCGCCAATCACCAGATACATCACAGCCGGGATGCGCCGCCGACTGTTGTCAGGAAACTGATACGCCCCCACATACTCGCTGGCATTCAAATCGTCGGGAAGCTCGTCACGCACTTCGTCGCTCATCGCGGAGATCCTTTCGGCCAGGCCGCTCGTAGTCGGCTGGCGGTCGTGGTGAGCGGTTCCGACAACACCTTGGTGTTGGCGATGGCCACCGTGAAGTTGGTGTCACCCACCCACCGTGGCACCACGTGCACGTGCAGATGCTGGGCCACGCTGCCACCCGCAGGTGCCCCAAGGTTGAGCCCGACGTTGAGCCCGGCTGGCGCGAATGCAGACTTGAGCGCCAGCGTTGCGTCGCGCACGGTCAGCCAAAGTTCGTTGCGCTCGTCGTCGGTGAGGTCTTCTAAGTTGGCGACTTGTCGATACGGCAGCACCAAGCAGTGGCCGCTTGCATATGGGTACGCATTCAAGATCACAAAGCACTTGCTGCCACGCGCCACGATGTGGGTTTCGTCATCAGGCAAGCCGCTGGCCAGAATGCGCGAAAAGAGCGATTCGCCAACCTGCGGTGCGTTGTTGCCCTCGGGCCCAAAACCCGAAACATACTCCGACCGCCACCCGGCCCATAGACGCTCAAGCATGACGAGGGTCAACGACCCGAACCTTCGTGCACGTCGGCACGGAGACGTTCGACAAAGTCGGTGAACGAAACGTTGCGCTGCACTTCGCCACCACGCGGGTTGACACCCACCGAATTGGCCTGCACATCATCGTCGCCCACCACCAGCACGTAAGGAATGCGTTCGAGCTTGGCGGCACGAATCCGCTTGCCGAGTTGTTCGTCAGCCACTGCAGTATCCACACGGAAACCCTGGGCACCGAGTTGGGCAATGAGACCAGCCACGTGTGCTTCGTGGGCACTGGTGACGGGTAAGACACGCACCTGCACTGGCGCTAGCCACGTCGGGAACGAACCGCCGTAGTGCTCGAGCAAGACGCCAAAGAATCGCTCGACCGAGCCGAAAAGTGCGCGATGCAGCATGATCGGGCGATGACGTTGGTTGTCGGCCCCGACGTACTCCAACCCGAAGCGCTCTGGCAATTGGAAGTCGGCCTGAATGGTGCTCAGTTGCCACTTACGACCGATTGCGTCGCGCACATCGATATCGATCTTGGGGCCATAGAACGCCGCGTCACCCTCACCAATGGTGTAGGGCACACCGAGTTTGTCGAGCGCCAGACGCAATGCAGTGGTTGCTTTGTCCCACATCTCGTCTGTGCCAATGGATTTGTCGGCGTTGCGAGTGGACAATTTGTACGAAAAATCGTCGAACCCGAACCGGCGCAACACCGACAACACGAAGTCGAGCAGAGACCCGATTTCGTCGGCCAGATGTTCCTGCGTGCAAAAAATATGGCTGTCGTCCTGGGTGAACCCACGAATCCGCAACAACCCGTGCAGCGTGCCCGCCCGTTCGTAGCGATAGACGGTTCCCAGCTCGAACAGCCGCAGCGGTAGCTCGCGATAGCTACGTTGGCGGTCACGATAAATGAGGCAGTGCATCGGGCAGTTCATCGGCTTGGGGTAATAGGTGCCGTTGTCCATTTCCATCGGCGGATACATACCGTCTTTGTAGAAGTCGAGATGCCCGGAAGTCTCGAACAGGTTCGCATTGGCCAAGTGCGGCGTGTACACAAACTGGTAGCCGCCGTTTTGGTGACGCTCGCGGCTGTAGTCCTCCATGATCTTGCGCACGGTGGCACCTTTCGGGTGCCAAACGGCGAGACCGCCGCCCAATTCCGACGGAAACGACAGCAAGTCCATCTCGACGGCGAGGCGACGGTGGTCGCGCTTTTCGGCTTCTTCCAAACGCACCAGGTGTTCTTGCAAGGCCGCCTTGGATTCCCAGGCGGTGCCGTAAATGCGCTGCAGGGTTGGCCCCTTTTCGTTGCTGCGCCAGTGTGCACCAGCCACTTTCATTAACGCAAAATGGGTGAGTCGACCAGTGCTTGGCACGTGCGGCCCGCGACACAAGTCGACGAACGTGTCGCTGTTGCGATACACGCTGACTGAATCACCGCCCGCGACCTCGCCGGCATCTTGGGCGTCAACGTTGCCCGCCGTAACTCGCTGAATAATCTCGCATTTGTACGGTTGGTCGGCGAACAACTCCAGCGCTTCGCGTGGCGACATCTCGGATCGCACGAACGGCTGGTTTTGTTCGACGATCTCGGTCATTCGTTTGGTAATCAGCGCCAGGTCGTCTTGGGTAAAGGTGCGATCCCCCGGAAGATCGAAGTCGTAGTAAAAACCGTCTTCAATTGCGGGGCCAACCGTGAACTTGGCACCAGGAAACAACTGCAACACCGCTTGGGCAAGCACATGGGCAGTCGAGTGGCGCAAGACATGGCGCCCGGCATCGGTGTCGACGGTGATGATCGCCACGCGGTCACCTGAACGGAGCGGGGCCATCAAATCGGTCTCGTGGTCGTTGACGACGGCTGCTACTGCTGCTTTGGCCAAACGAGGCCCGATGACCGCGGCTAAATCGAGGGCACTCGCCCCGCTTGGCAACTGCTTGGTGGAACCGTCCGGCAGACGAACGTCGATCAGCGCTGCGGACATGCAGTCGTTATTCTACGTTCGCCATTTCCCCTGGGTTGGGTGTTTTACTCGTTGCGAAGCGCGGTATCTCGGCAGTTTCGGCCACGAACGTCTCGGAGCGGCGCTTGGTGGCGTAGGTGTTGCGATATTCCTGGCCGCTGAGTTCGCGAATCTCGAACATCAATTCATCGGTGATTTCTCGCAACGCGAGTGGATCATTGGCCCGCTCGGTGTAGCGCACCACGTTGATCGGTCGGCCAATAGAAATCTTGACCGTGCCACCCAAGCGCGGCAGCGACGTATCGGGAGGCTGAATCTCGCGTGTGCCCACGATGCCCACCGGAAAGATCGGGCAGCCAAGCTTGATGGCCAACCGCGCTGCGCCAGTGTGGCCCTTGTAGAGCATTCCATCACGACTGCGGGTTCCTTCGGGGTAGATGCCGAACAATTCGCCACGTTGCAACACTCGCTCAGCGGCATCGAGGGCAGCCCGCGATTTCTCCCCGCCACTGCGATCAACGGGAATCATCCCCATCTTCGGGAAAAGCCAGCGCGTCTTCCAAGAGTCCATGTACTCGCTTTTGCCGATGAACGAAATATTGCGTGGCGACAACACCATGAGCAGTGCTGAATCCAAAAAGCTGATGTGGTTCGGACACAAGATTGCTGCGCCGTTGGCGGGCAGCCGATCGAAACCGTCCAATTCGAACTTCCATGCGCGTCGTGCCAGCGGCTGCACGATGCTGCGCAGACGCGACTGAATTGGTGTGGCTCCGTTGAACACCCAATCCGGAAACGGCTTCGGGCTGGTTACCACACGATTCCCAACAAAGCAGCAGCGTCACGCACGTTCACGCCGCGCTCGACGGCATCGTCAATGAGGGAAATTGCACCAGGGGTGTCGAGGTCGTCGTCGAGTCGCGCACGGACTTCGTTGAGCACGGACTGACCCCCTTCGCTTGGTGACCCTAATGAACCCTTTGAGTCAACTCGGCTGACCGACCATTTGCCAAGCCGAGCAGTGGCACGATCCATGAGACCTTTGTCCCACTCCCACTCGTGGCGGTAGTGGTTCACCAGCAGTCCAAGACGAATCGCCATGGGGTCGTAGGCCTGACGCAAGGCGTCAACAAACACCAGGTTGCCCCGGCTCTTGGACATCTTGTGGCCGTCCATCCACACCATTGCCACATGCATCCAGTGGCGCACGAACTCCACACCCGTGGCCGCCTCGGATTGTGCCCGCTCACATTCATGATGCGGATAAATGAGGTCACTTCCCCCGCCGTGCAGGTCGATGGTGGTGCCGAGTTCACGCAGGGCCAAGGCGCTGCATTCGATATGCCAGCCCGGTCGCCCAGGCCCCCACATCGTGTCCCACGCTGGTTCGTCGGGGGCCGAGGGTTGCCACAACACGAAGTCCAGCGGGTCGCGCTTGTGAGGGTCATCAACATTGCCCCCGCGCTCGCGGGCCAGTTCCAACATCTTGACCCGATCGTGATGCGAGACGGAGCCGAACTTGTCGGAACGGGTCACATCGAAATACACCGAGCCGCCTGCTTCGTAGGCGAAGCCGTGTTCCAACACCATGCCAATGAATCCGCGGATTTCGGGAATCGCCGACGATGCCCGTGGAGTAGATGCCATGGGCACGAAGTTGAGCGCCCGCAGGTCGTCTTCAAGGCGCTGTTCTTCACGAGCGGCGAGGTCCAGATAGTGCATGTCAAGTTCACGAGCCTTGACGAAGAGCGGATCATCGACATCGGTCACGTTGCGCACACACTGCACCGTGCGGCCCGTATCCATGAGCCGACGAATCAACACGTCATAAGTAATGAACGTGAATGCGTGCCCGAGATGAGTTGCGTCATACGGCGTCACGCCGCACACATACATCTTCACGTGGTCGCCCGGCGTGAAGTCAACGACCTCTCGTCGCGCGGTGTCGAATAGACGCACGCCTGTGCTCAGTTGATTCCTGTGAAACGTGGTGCTACACGCGTCTTGTAGCGCACATTGAGTTGCAGCAGCACAGCCGTGAGCGCCTCAATGGCAAGCGCGTTGGACAACAACCCCGCATTGAGGGGTCGACACCCTGCAATGTGGGCCACCATGTCGCTGACCGTCTTGGTCGCCTCGTTGTTGTCTGAGCAAATCAACACGTCACTGTCCACATCGTGGTCGAGCGCACCTAGCTCGATAGCCGGCAGGTGTTGAAATGCGGCAACCACATGCGATGCAGGTATCGCCGCCTGCACGTGGGCGGCAATACTGCCCCGCGGCGGAATCAGCGGCTGAAATTCTTTGCCCACTCGAATGAGTGCGTTGGCCATGGTGATCACAACTTTCCCGCGGAGCGCTTCGGCATGCTCGGTGACGGTGGTCGCCGCTGAATCCCACGGTGTGGCCAACACGATGATGTCGCGTTGGGCTGCTGCTGCATTGTCGCCACCGGCCAGGTCGAGCTGACGGCTCGCCCATTTGGCGACCAGCTCACTGGCCACTTCTTGACCGCGCTCTGGAGTCCGCGAGCCGATGAACCCGGGATAGCCCACCGACGCCAGTCGCGCCGCCAACGCACTACCAGCCGGGCCGGTACCGCCGAGATATCCGATGCTCGGGAGAGAACTAGTCATGTCCACTACCGTAGCGACGTGGCGATTCTGGCAGGTAAGCGGCTCGTTATCACTGGAGTCCTGACGGACGCGTCGCTCGCATTTGGTGTAGCCAAACTGGCCCAAGAACAAGGTGCGACGGTGATGCTGACCGGGGCCGGGCGGGGTTTGTCCATCACACAGCGCACCGCCAAAAAACTCAGCACCGTGCCGCACGTGGCCGAACTCGATGTTACGAATCCCGACCATGTGGCCACGGTGCGCGAAGCCGCTCGCCAACATTTGGGTGGCGTAGACGGCGTTTTACATTCGATCGGGTTTGCACCGGCAGCTTGTTTGGGCGATGACCTCATGGCCGCCACCTGGGAAGACGTATCCGTGGCCGTTCAGGTATCGGCGTATTCGCTGAAGACACTGGCCGATGCATTCGTGCCTCTCATGACTGATGGCGGCAGCATCGTCGGGCTCGACTTTGACAACACCGTGGCATGGCCGGCCTACAACTGGATGGGAGTCGCCAAGTCGGCACTCGAGTCCACCAGCCGCTACCTCGCCCGCGAACTCGGCCCACGCAACATTCGCTGCAACCTCGTTGCTGCCGGCCCGATTCGCACGATGGCAGCCAAGTCGATTCCGTCGTTTGCCCAGTTCGAAGACCTGTGGAGTGCGCGCGCACCCCTGGGATGGGACATCCACGATTCGTCGGCTGTGGCTCGTGCATGTTGTGCGCTGTTGTCTGATTGGTTTCCGGCCACGACGGGCGAAATCGTGCACGTCGACGGCGGATACCACGCCGTCGGCGCCTGAGTACCCCATGAACAGACTCGCCCACGAGTCATCGCCATATTTGCGCCAGCATCGCGACAACCCCGTGGATTGGTGGGCATGGGGCGATGCGGCATTTGCGGAAGCCAAACGCCGCGATGTGCCGGTGTTGTTGTCGGTGGGTTACTCGGCTTGCCACTGGTGTCACGTGATGGCGCACGAATGTTTTGAAGATGCCGAGGTCGCAGGGGTGATGAACGAGTTGTTCGTCAATGTAAAAGTCGACCGTGAAGAACGCCCCGACGTCGACAGTGTGTACATGGACGCCGTGCAAGCCATGACCGGGCGCGGTGGCTGGCCGATGACGGTGTTCCTCACGCCCGATGCACAGCCATTCTTTGGGGGCACTTACTACCCCAAGCCCACGTTCTTGCAGTTGATGACCGCAATCAACGATGCGTGGCGCAATCGGCGCTCTGATATCGACAGCAACGTTTCGGCATTGGTGGAAAACATCGCCCGCACGTCGCGCATTACCACCAACCCCGACCTGCCGAATATCGATGCGTTCGTTGCAGCTGCCGAACAACTCGAACAATCATTCGACGAAACTTGGGGAGGTTTCGGGGGTGCTCCCAAGTTTCCGTCCACGATGGCACTCGAGTTGCTGCTGCGCGCATACATCAACGACGAATCGCCGCGCACGCACAGCATCATCGCCACGACGCTCGATGCAATGGCGTCAGGTGGCATGTACGACCACTTGGGTGGGGGCTTTGCGCGTTACAGCGTCGACGAAAAGTGGCTAGTGCCCCACTTTGAAAAAATGTTGTACGACCAGGCTTTGTTGCTGCGCCCGTATTTGCACGCGTCATTGGTGTTGCGCGAACCACGGTGGCGCCAAGTGGTGCAAGAAACCATCGGCTATGTGCTGCGTGACCTGCGGTCACCTGAAGGTGCGTTCTACAGCGCCGAAGATGCTGACTCGCTCGACGAAACCGGCCATTCGCATGAAGGACACTTTTATGTGTTCACCCCCGACCAGGTACGCCGCATCATTCCAACGCACTTGGTGCAAAAAGCACTCGACTGGTACGAGATCACTGACACGGGCAACTTCGAGGGCAAGTCAATTCCTTGCCGACTCGAGCACCGCGGTGCGCTCGAACGCGACGACCACATCGAAACCATCCGCCGACTCTTGTTGGCAGCCCGCAACACCCGTCATCGCCCCGGCCTTGACGACAAGGTGATCACCGAGTGGAACGCACTCATGATTTCCTCGCTCGCCGAAGCAGCCGCCGCATACACCAACGATGAGTGGGCCACCGCCGCGCAACAAGCCGGCAACTTCGTGGCCACCACGATGCGCCGTAGCGACGGCCGTTGGCTGCGCACCTGGCACCGTGATGCGACACCAAAACATCTGGCAATGGCTGCCGACCTAGCGAACCTGGTCGACGCATTTACCCGGTTGTACGAACTCTCTGGTGTGGCACGGTGGATCACACTGGCCCGCGAGGTAGCCGATCAGTTGCTGGCCTTCCACTGGGACGACGCCGAAGGTGGGTTGTTCACCACCCCCCACGATGGTGAGCAGCTCATCGTGCGCCAAAAAGATCTGATTGACAACGCGACTCCGTCAGCCAACTCGGTGGCCGCACTTGCACTCCAGCGTCTGGCCGCTCTCACTGGTGCCGAGCATTATCGCGAACATGCCGATGGCATCTTCAAGTTGCTCACCCGTGTGGTGGGAAATGCCCCAACGGCATTCCCCCACCTGCTTTGTGCGCTGCACCTGCGGCATGTCGGGGCGACCGAAGTCGTCATCACCGGCAAGCGTGGTGAGTTCGTGCAATACCTACAAACGCAGTGGCTGCCCACCGTGGTGTTGGCCTGGGGTGAATCGTTCGAGTCTCCACTGTTTGCCCATCGCCGCGACGACTTGGCTTACGTTTGTCGGCAATACGCCTGTCAGGCGCCGGCAGCAACTCGTGATGAGCTCATTGCGGCTCTGCGTGTGGCACTCTCGGCAAGTTAGCCAGTGCTGCCGTCGACAATCGAGCCAACGACACTTCACCAAGCGTTGTAGTGCACGATCTGGTCGACTGACGCTCGCGGTCGTCGAGCACTGGCACCAGCAGTAAACGCTGGATCATTGCCGGTCGATGATCGCTCATAACCAAGTGCCAATGCCCCGATGAGCTGCAAAGAATCGGGGATCGACAGTGCAGCGCGCAACTCACTCTCACCGCGGAACACTCCGAAAAACAACACGCCGAGGCCGGCGTCGTGGGCCGCCAACAACAGTGTCATCGTGGCGAACGATGCGTCGACAGTCCAGTACGGGGTTGGCCACGCCGATGTGGATGCACCGAGACCAGTTTTTTCTTTGTCGCTTTCGGCGTATCGGTCGAGGTACGCCTGAGGGTCAGCAAACGACAAGGCGATGACCGGTGCAGCAAACAGATGCTGCCAACGAAAAGTTGAACGCGTTTCGGCAGTCATTGTTGCCGACCAAAATGTTTCAGTGCTGGCACCTTCGAGCACCACCAAACTCCAGCCCTGGGTCTTGCCCGCCGACGGCGACCGTGATGCCGTGTCAACGAGTTGTGTCAACAACGCGCGGTCAATCGACCTGGGTTCAAACGCACGCACCATTCGGCGCGAAGCAACCAGGCGGTGCAGGTCGCTCACAGCGACGCGACTTAACGCTTCTTGCCGAGTTTGGCGAGCGACTCGGCCATCGTCCATCCGTGAACGATGAGCACGCCACCCTTGGCCACGTTGACACCTTTGAAGAATGCTGCAACCTCGGCGGCAATCTTGGGCTTCTTCACTGGCTCGTAGTCGATGAACCCAGATTGGGCATTGGCTTTGGCGATGAACGTGGCAGGGTCGTACTGCGGCTCGATTGCGTAGCGGCGCGCCAACCGACGGCCCCAGGCACGCTCTTCGCCGACGGCGTTATACTTGGGTCGCGGAATCACGCTGGTGACGGCCGTAAAGGCTTCGAGACCGGCAGCAGTGACAAATCGTGCACCGATAACCACGTCTTCGTCTGGAAACGCCATGAGTGCACGGTGATACGCCTCGGTCATGAGGCCTTTCATGGCGAGGTCACGCTTGGCAGCTGGCTTCACACTGAGGAGACCCATCACCACACAGGGTGTGCCACCCAAGCGCTCGAGTGTGAGGAACATAAAGCCCACCAGCGTCTTGCCGTCGTAAGCGGTGGTGGCCAGCACCCACGAGTCTTTGGCCTTGGAGACAGCACCAATACCAAACGCGCCGCCCATGGCCGCAAATTCATCAAGGTCTGCGTCGGTCAACGCGCTCGCATCGCGAGTAGCGATTTTCACCCCTTCAGTGTGCCAGCAAAAAAGCCGAATATGACACGCTCATATACGTGTGTAGGCGATTACTGAACGGACACTGCTACTGAATAGACACTGCCTCGCCGAACTTGGCACGCAACAAGCCAATGACTCGACCAATATCTACCGAGTATTCAGCGCCCAGTGCCACAACTTTGTTACCGAACGAAAGGAACACCGGCGAGTCACCTGGATGCATTTCGATGAGCGTGCGCACGTCACCCACCTCTTCGTTTGTCACGGGTCGGCGGGCAAAGTCGATATGCAGCGACTCAATCCCAGTTTTGGGCACATCGACCACGGCGATGTCGGCAGCCATGAGCGTGGCTCGTGCTTCATCGCGACGATCTAGACGCCCACGCACGATGACTATTTGATCGTCCACAACGAGGTGGCCTTGAGTGGCGAACAATCGCGGAAACACCGTGACTTCGATGGCGCCAGCAAGATCTTCGAGCGTGAAGGTACCCATTTGCTCGCCCTTACGGGTCATCTTGCGATCAACACCCGAAATTACACCACCGAGGGTGATGTTGTCGTCCGTGCGGTCGGGCACCTCAACAATCGGACACGTGACGCGCCGACCCATGATTGATTCAAGTCCACGCAACGGATGATCGCTCACATAAAAGCCGAGCATTTCTTTTTCGAGACGCAGTTGCTCGGCTTTGTCAAACTCCAACTCTGGAATTTCGGATTTATCGGTGTAGCCACCCTCTTCGGTGGGTGAGTCGCCAAACAAACTCATCACTCCTTGATTGCGTTCGCGGCGACGCACCAACGCTTGATCGACGAGCGACTCAAACACCAGTAGTAATCCGCGCCGGGGGTGCTTCATCGAATCGAATGCGCCGGCTTTGATGAGCGACTCCAACGTGCGCTTGTTGAGCGCTTGTTCGGGCACCCGGTTGATCAAATCGTGGAACGATGCGAACTTGCCCGAGGCTTCACGCTCGGCAACGATGAGCGTCGCCGCCCCTTCACCCACGTTGCGAATACTCGACAGACCAAAGCTCACTGCCGACTCGCCGGCCACCGGTGCAAAATCCACACCCGACTCGTTGATGTCTGGTGTGCGAACCACCACCCCATTGGCCCCGGCATCCGACAAGTACAGGGCTGCTCTGTCGTTGTTGCCCTTTACCGAAGTGAGCAAGCAAGCGAAGTAATCGACGGTGTGATGCGCCTTCAGCCAAGCGGTCTGAAACGTGATAAGCCCGTATCCAAAGGCATGACTCTTGGTGAATGCGTAGTCGGCGAACTTTTCGATGATGCCAAACAACTCCCGACCGAGCGATTCGCCGTAGCCGTTGGTGGCGCAACCACCGACAAACTTTGGTCGCTGCTCGGCCATTGCCACCGCATCTTTCTTGGCACAGGCTTTGCGCAACGAATCGGCTTCGGCAAGGGTGTAGTCGGCAAATTTCTGCGCCACTCGCATGATGCTCTCTTGGTAAATCATGAGCCCGTAGGTGTCACCGAGCACCTCAGTTGCATCTTGATGAAAGAAGCGCGCCGGCTTGCGCTGATTTTTGAAGTCCGCGTAGTCGTTGTGCATGTTTTCAGCCATTGGGCCCGGGCGATACAACGCCAAGACGGCGGCGACATCTTCAAATCGCCGCGGCACGAGTGAACGCAACAACGCCCGCATCGGGGTGGATTCAAGTTGAAACACCCCAATGGTGTTGGCGCTGGCTAACAACTGAAAAGTCTTAGGGTCATCGAGCGGAATGCTCGACATGGTGAAGTCAGGTTGCTTGCGCTGAATGAGTTTCTCGGCATCCGTGATGACGTCGAGGTTGCGCAGCCCGAGGATGTCCATTTTCAACAACCCCAGCGACTCCACCCCGTGCATTTCGTATTGAGTAACCACTGGCGAATCTTCGGGCTTTTGCCCAGCTTCGGGTTTGCGTTGAATCGGCAAATACTCAATGAGTGGTTCTTTCGTGATAACGACGGCTGCCGCATGAATCCCCACTGAGCGCTTCAGACCCTCGAGCCCGCGCGCCACATCAACTACGCGCTTGGCATCGATATCGGTGTCACACAGCGCCCGCAGATCGGCAGCCGCGCGGAATCCATCCATGTGTTTTTCGTTTTGCTCAAAGCAGTAGCGCAGTGGCGTATCGCGACCCATCACGACGGGTGGCATCAACTTGGCGATGCGATCCCCCGTTGCATACGGATGCCCAAGCACGCGGGCGGCATCGCGCACCGCATTGCGGGCCTTGATGGTGCCGAATGTAATGATCTGAGCCACATGGTCGCGTCCGTATTTTTCGGCGGCGTAACGAATCATCTCGTCGCGGTAACGCGAGTCGAAGTCCATATCGATATCGGGCATCGTGACACGGTCGGGGTTCAGGAAGCGTTCGAACAGCAAGTCGTATTTCACCGGGTCAAGATCAGTGATGCGCAATGCGTAAGCAACTGCACACCCAGCCGCCGAACCTCGTCCGGGGCCGACCCGAATGCCCTGTTCGCGGGCATGGCGGATGAGATCCCACACGATGAGAAAATACGACGCAAAGCCCATGTCGCAGATGACTTTGAGTTCGTACGCCAATCGCTCGACCACTGCCTTGGGAACTTCGGCACCCCATCGCTGCGTGGCACCGGTGCGCGCCAAGTGCTCCAGGTACGCGCGGTCGTCACTGAAGCCGGCCGGGATTGGAAAGTCGGGCAGTACGTACTTGCCGAATTCGATGGTGGTGTTGGCACGCTCAGCAATCCACAGCGTGTTGTCGCAGGCATCCGGCGTTTCTCGAAACAACTGTCGCATTTCGGCAGCCGTCTTTAGATAGTGCTCTTCGCCTTCGAACTTGAATCGCTTGGGGTCAGCAATGGTGCAACCCGTTTGCACACACAGCAATGCGTCATGGGCTTGAGCGTCGTGACGATGCACGTAATGCGAGTCATTGGTGGCCAAGAGTGGCGCATCGATTTCGCGGGCAATCTTGATGAGGTCTGCCATGGTTCGCCGTTGATCGGCGATGCCGTGGTCTTGGAGCTCGATGAACATGTTGTCGCGCCCAAAGATTTCTTGCAGCCGCGCAGCGGTGCGCTTGGCCTCGTCGTAGTCATTGCGCAACAGCGCCTGCAACACATGGCCGCCAAGGCATCCAGTGGTGGCGATGATTCCTTCATGGTGACGATCCAGCAACTCCCAGTCCATGCGTGGCTGGTAGTAGTAGCCCTCCAAGAAGGCCTGGCTCGACAGTTTGATGAGATTGCGATAACCCGTGTTGTTTTCACACAACAACGTCATGTGGTAGTACAACTTGCGGCCCGCTTCGGTGTCGCCGCCCGAGTCGTCCACTTTGGCACCGCGTCGTTGCGGCCGCTCGAAGCGCGACTCGTACGCCATGTAGGCCTCGGTACCGATGATGGGGTTGATGCCAGCACGACGAGCCGTTTGATAAAACTCAAGGACTCCGTACATGTTGCCGTGGTCGGTGATGCCGATAGCCGGCTGGCCGTCACTAACGGCGCGTTCGATCAGATCATCGACTCGGGCGGCCCCGTCCAGCATCGAGAACTCGGTATGCACATGAAGGTGAGTGAAAGAAGACGACATCGCAGGAATGCCGAGAGTACCAGCGGGGTCTGGGGGCTGGGGTGACCAGCGAGTTATTGCGGAATTAGATGTATGTGCCGGGGCGATCAGCTGCACCTGCGCCAGATGCTGGCAGCTGACGCATCTGTTCGAGTTGCGTGCGAGCGGCTAACTGCTGGGCAAACAGCGTGGCCTGAATTCCGTGGAAGAGGCCCTCCAGCCAACCGACTAGTTGGGCTTTGGCCACGCGCAACTCGGCTTCGCTCGGCGCGTCACCTTCTTTGAACGGCAGCGCAAGTGTGCGCAACTCTTCTTGCAGGTCGGGCGAAATGGCTTCGGCCAACTCGACGATGGACCGCTCATAAATTTCGGCAAGCCGTTCGCGACTTGGCAAATCCAGTTCCATCTGGCGAACTTCTTCCAACAACCCCTTGATCATCGAGCCGATGCGCATCACCTTGGCCGGCTCTTGCACTGTTTCTTTGCCATCGCCCGAGTCGGCTGCGACGAGGTCTCCGGTTAGAGCGCCAGTAGTAGGCATGCCGTCAAGGAGCTCGCCGCGTTGTGGGTTGGTGTCACTCATCGTCAGATAGTTCTATCAGCGTGCACCAATAGCCAGGAGCGGAACGTCGATTTCGTCGGAAGTCAGCGAGCCATGGCGGCATTGCAGGTCGAAATACGACTTATCTGCTGGGTCGTCGAAGCTGACATCAGCCTTGGCCATCACTGCCACGTCACCAAGCCGACGACGCACCAGATCGCTGACGTGGCGACCAAAGAATCCACCATCGATCATTTCGTCTCGCGTCATCACCCACGCCACCTCACCATGGTGGCTACGGGCAGCCGCAGCCACCTCGTCAGCTCGACCACCGTTCACATGCAGCCAGCGAAACCGCCCTTCACCCGACTGATGCGACAAGTGGCGCGTCACATCCGGATGCAGCAGCGATGTGCGGTCGCCCACCATGACTTGACCGTGATCGGCAGTCACCACAAGCACCGCACCAGCCGGCAAAACGGATGCGATGTCGGCCACGATTCGGTCGGCGGTCAATACCTCGGCGTCGTAGTGCTCACCGAAACCACGTTCGTGGGCGATCTTGTCGACGCCGTCGTAATAGCAGTACACAAACTTTTCACCGCGCGCCAACAAGCTACGCACATCCACCACCATGCTTGACGGCGCACGCCAACTGAATAGTTTCTGGTCTCGCAAATGTGCTTCGGTGAATGCCGTGCCATCAAACTCGGCTTTTGACAGCACAGGGATGGTCGCACCCAAAAACGGCGGGCACGGTTGCACGTCACGGGGCATCAATCGGTGGCGGGCATCGCCGCGGTCGTCGGCCCACCGCAGCATTTGCACCACGCGACCGGCAAAGTCGATTCGGTACCCGACCAATCCGTGCTCACCTGGTGCCGCCCCCGTGGCAATCGACGTCAACGCCGTCACCGTGGTGGTGGGTGCGATAGTCGTGATAGCACCACCCTGCATGACGGCAAAGGTCGGTGCGCAGCTTGGGTTTTCACGGATTCGGTCTTGGAGTTGATGCCAGCCCAAACCATCGACGACCAACAACACCACTTGACGTGCACCACGAACGATGTCGGGGAAAAACGCCGGCAGATTGTCGGTGCCCCCTGGCCCGAGCAGTGCAGGCACGATATTGGTGACGCACGCACCGCCATAGTCAGGGCACCGCGGGGTTGCATCAATGATGCGCGGGGCTCGTGACATCTCGCTCATCAGTCAACCAGCGCCTGCGTACCATGGAGACGTGCGGATATCCACTCGGGGCGATTATGCGTGTCGCGCCTTGTTGTCGCTGGCCCTGCACACCGACGAACCCGGACCAATTTCTGTGCGTGACATCGCCACTCGAACGGCCCTGCCCCAGCCGTATCTCGAACAAATTTTGCTGGCGCTCAAAGGTGCGGGTTTGGTGCACTCCAAACGCGGAGTTGGCGGCGGCTATACCTTGGCGCGTCATCCTGACAAGATTTTGTTGTCCGAAATACTCTCTGCCGTAGACGGGCCGATCTCGCTCGGCGACTTTGGTGAGCCGCACCGCGACGGAGCCTGCGACCACGAGGGCCAGTGCGTGTTGCTGGCGATCTGGCATTCAGTCGGTGGCCACATGCGTGACCATCTCGCCCAGTTCACCTTGGGCGGCGTGCTCGCTGCTGCTCGCGGTGACGCACCGTGGCCTGGTGAGCCGCACCACTAAGACGTGCTTGTTTAAGACCTGCTTGCCTAAGACAGTCCCGCCAGCAACTCGACAAAATCTGCTGGTTGCGGGGCGTGGAATGTGCAGCGCTCACCCGTGCGCGGATGGTCAAACGCCAATTCGCGAGCGTGCAACATCGGTCGTCCAACTCGCAACCCCGCACGCACGCCCCCATATGTGGGGTCTCCGACTACCGAGTGACCGATCGAAGCCAGATGCACTCGAATCTGGTGAGTGCGACCAGTTTCGAGACGGCACTCGATGAGTGCCGATTCTTTCGGTGTGTGAAACATTTGCTCGACGGCGTAATGGGTTCGCGACGGTCGCCCATCGACAACCACTGCCATCTTGGTGGGGTCGCGCTGATCACGGCCAATCGGTGCATCAATCACTCCATGCATCGATGCCGGGTTGCCCCACACCAACACCGAATACACCCGCGTCACACTGCGCGCAGCAAGCTGGCCAACCAGCGATTCGTACGCCGCATTGTTGCGTGCCACCGCAACCAGTCCAGTAGTGCCGGCATCCAAACGATGCACCAAACCAGGTCGCATTCGATCGCCCACATCCACAATGTCGGGATACGCCGCCAGCAGATAGTTGACCATCGTGCCGGCCTGGTTTCCTGCACCGGGGTGCACGACCAAACCGGCGTCCTTGTTGACGATGAGTACGTCCTCATCGGCATACACGATGTGCAACTGACGTGAGTCGTCAGCCAACGGAATCGCGGGGCCAGTGGCTTGCGCAATATCGACGCTGATGGTTTGACCTTGGGTGACTTTTTCTTTGCCAGCCGTCACCACTTTGCCTTCAACAGATACCCCACCGACTTCGATGAGCGCTGCTGCAGCGCTACGACTGATGTCGGCGATCAGCGACACCACCCGATCGATGCGCATTCCATCGAGTGATGTCGGAATCTCTTCGGTTACCCGCCGGGCGATACCACCGGTGTCGTCGCTCATGGGGCTGTGTCCGACTGTTGTGTTTGAGGGCCTGTTGAGCCACGCCGCGGCGAACCGGGGCGCAGGGATGCCACGATCATCAGCACAGCCCCGATCGAAATCGCCGAGTCGGCCACGTTGAACACCGGAAACCACTGCAGGTCTACGAAATCTACGACTGCACCCCGCAACCAAGCTTCACCGCGGAATGCTCGATCGATCAAGTTGCCCAAAGCCCCACCCACGATGAGCCCAGCAGCGACCGCTGCCAGGCCTTGGGCTTGACGACGCAGCCACAGCACCACCACAATCACCACGACAAACCCCAAGGCGCCAATGACTGGCCCAGCGCCGGTGGCCTGAGAAAACGCCATTCCTTTGTTGAATACCAAATTTAAGCGCAGCGAGCCCACCAGATCGATGGTGCGATTATCAGAAAGTCGATTCAATGCCCAGTGCTTGGTGAGTTGGTCGACAACAACGATGGCTGCGATGAGCAGCCCGAGTCGTTGCGACTGGGCTCGGCTCATCGACTGCCCAGACCGCCAGCCCGTTCCGTAACGAGCTCAGTGGTCCACGGCAGGGCTTCGAGACGTTCCCGCGGAATCGGCAGACCCGAATACAACGAGTATCCATATTCACCAATTTTCATTCGCTCCAAAGCCGTATCAATGGCGTCAACTTCGGCCAACGCTTGGTCAGAAAGAATCAGGTCGCGCTCGCGTTCGACCACCATGGTGTCGCCTTCTCCGCCCTCTTCGCCGAAATCCACGTCGCCCATCTCTTGGTTGGCCACGATCTCTGCCGCTTCTTGCACGAGCCGCTTGGCCTGACCCACCAACTCGATTCGCTTGGACAACAGCAGCGCTTTTTGCGCGCGCAAAAACGCAAGGTCAAATTCAGCTGTGGCCGTGATTCCGTCAACTGGCTCGCTTTTGATGATTGGCGGCTTGACCGGTTTGGCCATTGCTTTTTCTTGCTGGGCGCGGATGCGAGCCTCTTCTTCATCGCGCAGGGTGCGGATGCGAGCCCGCTCGGCTTCGCGCACTTGTCGCTCGGCATCTTTGGCCTTGGTGATTTTGTCGCGTTCACGCTGCTTTTCGCGCCGCTCGTTGTCAATGGCTGCTCGTTTGCGGGCCTGCTCGCGCTTGCGCTCCTCGGCTGCGACTTGTCGTTCGAGGTCGCGGCGACGTTTCTCGGCGAGTTTCAATTTGAGGATGCGTTTGCGCTCACGCTCGGCGGCGATACGTGCCTGCTTGCGGTCGCGTTCTGCTGCGAGGCGCGCTTGCTTGCGCTTGCGATCGTCAGCCTTGCGCTGCTGTGCTTGTTTGCGGCGCAGAGCTTCAGCCTTGCGTTGTGCTGCGCGACGACCGGCCTCTGCTTTTTTCTTCGCCGCTTTACGGCGCTGCTCGTCCTTGGCTTTTTTCGCCTTACGACGCTTTTCGTCCTGAATTTTCTTCATCTTGCGACGTTTGTCCTCTGCTGCCCGCTTGGCCTTACGGCGACGGACTTCTTCGATCTTGCGACGTTTGGCAGCAGCTTGCTTTTGCAGGGCTACTTTCTTGGCCAAGGCTTGCTTCTTTAATGCAGCCTTTTTGGCTAACGCTTGCTTTTTGGCAGCAGCCCGCTTGGCTGCGGCTTTCTTCTGCGCAATGGCCTTTTTCTTCTGGGCTGCCTTGCGCCTGGCGGCTGCATTCATGACCCCGTCAGAGTAGCCGCTCTACTCCCACAAAAAGCGGCATGTCATCCAATGTCGTATTTGCCGAATTGCCGTTGTCGCCCACTGTCGTAACGATCAACTCACGCGCCAGGGTCTCGCTTTGCACCATCGCTGCATGGGCCTGCACCGCTGCGGCCACATCATCGGGTGCGCCGAGCGTCAACCGAATGCGATCCGACACGTGCAGGTCTGCATCGCGGCGCGCTTGTTGCACCAGACGGATCACATCACGGGCGACTCCTTCGCGTTTCAAGTCGTCGTCAACCGCCAGATCCAACACCACGATGCCCGAGCCGTCGCCCAGCGCCGTGCTACCCCGTTCGCCGGCACCAATGGCCACCAAGGTGAGCGAATATTCGCCTTCGCGCAACTCCACGCCGCCAGCCACCACGTGGTCTGTTGCGATCGACCAGTCACCCTGCTTCACTGCGCGAATCACCTTTTGTGTTTCGGCTCCGAGCCGCGGCCCGAGAGCGGCAGGTGTGACCACGAGTTCGCGCCGAGCGTGTTCATCCACGTTGGCGCTCAGCACCACTTGCCGCACGTTGACTTCGTCTTTGATCACGTCGACAAATTCGCCGAGTTTGGCAGCCCGCGAGCTAGCGACAATCAACGACGCCAGCGGCTGGCGCACCCGCAATTGGTGCACCTTGCGCAAGGACAACGTAGAAGAGCACACGTCGCGGGCCAAGTCCATCGATTCCACGAGTTCGTCGGCTGCCGCCAAACCCGCGGTGGTTGGCCAACTCGTCAGGTGCACGCTGCGCTCACCAGTGAGGCCGCGGTAGATCTCTTCGGTGATCAGTGGCATCAGTGGTGCCGCCACCCGACACACGATGGTGAGCACGCTGTGCAGCGTGTTGATGGCAGCTTGTTCGGCTTCCCAAAAACGATCGCGACTACGGCGGATGTACCAGTTGGTGAGCACGTCCAAGAACTCACGCACCTGGGTGCAGGCATCAAACAAGTCGTTGCGTTCGAAGGCCGCCGTCGAAGCGTCGACCATCGAGCGCGCCTTGGCCACGATGTAGCGGTCAAGCACGTTGGTGCTTGAGGTGTCGAAGGTGCCGCGCACACCGCCAGCGTTCGCATACAGCGACAAGAAATACCACGAGTTCCACAACGGCAGGATGGTCTGGCGTACGGTGTCGCGAATGCCGGCTTCGGTAACCGAGAAGTCGGCCCCCCGCAATATCGACGACGACAGCAAATACCAGCGCATCGCGTCTGCACCGAATGTGTCGAACACCTGCATCGGGTCGGGATAATTGCGCAGGCTCTTCGACATTTTTTGTCCGTCATCGCCAAGCACGATTCCGTGGCTGACACAGCTCTTGAATGCAGGGCGGTCGAACAAGGCAGTTGCCAACACATGCAGGGTGTAAAACCAGCCCCGCGTTTGCCCGATGTATTCCACGATGAAATCGCCTGGATAGTGGCTTTCGAACCACTCGCGATTCTCGAACGGGTAATGCACTTGGGCGAACGGCATCGAGCCACTCTCGAACCAGCAGTCCAGAACCTCCGGCACGCGGCGCATCATCGACTTACCGGTGGGGTCATCCGGGTTTGCCCTCACCAAATCGTCGACGGCCGGGCGATGCAACTCGGTGACACCCACGCCGAAGTCGCGCTCTAGATCGGCGATGCTGCCATACACATCGATGCGCGGGTAGTCAGGGTTGTCGCTACGCCATACGGGAATGGGTGAACCCCAAAAGCGATTGCGGCTGATTGTCCAGTCACGGGCATTTTCCAGCCATTTGCCAAAACTGCCGTCTTTAACGTGTTCTGGCACCCAGGTGATCTGCTGATTCAATTCCACCATGCGTTCTTTGATTGCAGTGACATTGACAAACCACGAACTCACCGCGCGATAAATGAGCGGTGTTCCCGTGCGCCAGCAATGCGGATACGAGTGGTCGTAAGTTTCGTGACGCAGCACAACGCCTGTGTCTTTCAACTTTTTGATGATGAGCGGATTGGCCTCAAAGACCTGCGTTCCGACAAAGTCGGTGATTTCGCTGGTGAACCTGCCACGCGAATCCACCGGCACCACGAGTTCGATGCCTGCATCAGTACAGATTCGTTGGTCGTCTTCGCCGAAGCCCGGCGCGATGTGCACTACGCCCGTGCCGTCCTGCGTGGTGACGAAATCACCAGCCAACACACGAAACGCCCCCAGACTCGCGCGTTCGGAGAAATACGGCAGCAACGGCTCGTAGGTTCGCCCCACCAGGTCGCTGCCACGCATGGTGTGGACATGTTCGGCTCCGGCCAACTCACGCTCATACGACTCACGTCGCTCGATGGCCATGATGTAGCGCACGCCACTTAACTCATAAACGCCGTAGTCCACGTCGGGGGCCACCGCTAGCGCCAAGTTGGATGGCAACGTCCATGGCGTGGTGGTCCAAGCCAACAGTCGCTCCCCTGTTTGCAAACGAAAACCCACCGTGAGCGCTGGATCTTGCACCATTTTGTAGGTGTCGTCCATGCGAGTTTCAGAATTAGACAACGGTGTTTCGAGCACCCACGAATACGGCAAGACGCGAAAACCTTCGTAGATGAGTCCTTTGTCCCACAATGTTTTGAACGCCCACATGACGCTTTCCATGTAGGGCAAATCGAGCGTCTTGTAGTCATTGTCGAAGTCCACCCAACGCGCCTGGCGAGTTACGTACCGCCGCCAGTCACTCGTGTATTGCAACACCGAGGTGTGGCAGTGATCGTTGAATTTGGCGATGCCAAAATCGGTTATGGCCTGTCGACCCGAGATGCCGAGTTGCCGTTCGGCCTCGGCTTCAGCCGGCAAACCGTGGCAGTCCCACCCGAATCGACGCTCGACGCGTTTGCCGCTCATCGTGCGATACCGCGGGATGGCGTCCTTGACGAAGCCAGTCAACAAGTGGCCGTAGTGCGGCAAGCCATTGGCAAACGGTGGCCCGTCATAAAACACGAACTCTGAGTCATCGTCGCTCGCTGATGTGCCGCTCGTGCGCGGATGCTGCTCGACGGATGCTTCAAAAGTGCGATCGGCC
>SYEA01000031.1 GCA_005800965.1 Actinomycetota bacterium
AGTGCCAGCCACTCGTCGACAAAGGCTTCAACACCTATCGCTTCAATCCGCTGGGCAAGCAGTTCGTCGGCAGCGACTCGCTCGTCGCGTTCGGCAGGTGTTGCAAGACCTGCAGTGCCACTGATGACCACTGCCCGTTGTACAGCGTTCGGCTGATTGACCAGCGCGTGGAGCACCACGCGGGCCCCCAGCGAGTAACCGATGTAGGTGGCTTGGCCCCCGCATTCGGTGACGAGTCGAGCAGACTCGGCAATATCAGCAGTGACGTGCTGTGATTCGCCGTGACCCGGTAGGTCAATGAGCATCGCGCGCGACGCCGGCACACCCGCCACAACGGCCTGAGCCACGGTTCGCCACGACGTGCGAGTTTGGGTGAAGCCATGCACGAACACCAACGGGTGGGGCCCGTCACCGATCACCTCATGAGCGAGTTGGCAAAGTGGAGCCGTCATTGATCGAGCATTTTGGTCAAGAGACGCACGAAGGTATTGGTGTCTTGGGCGCCGGGCACGGCGAACGAGTCGTTGATAACGAACGTGGGCACCGCGGTGATGTCGCGGTCGGCGGCCCACAGTAGATCGGCTGCGACTGCGCGAGCGGTGACACTGCTGGCACTTTCATGGAGATCGTCGCCGACGAGCTGTTCGGTGGTGGCGCTTGATGAAAAACCAACACGTGCCGCGCAGTCGATGAGCGTGGCAACATCGGCGATGTTGCGACCTTCGGTGAAATAGGCCGCCATGATCGATTCATTAACTGCAGCCTGTAACAACGGGGCTTCGAGTTCAACCAACTTGAGCAAGCGATGGGCACGCAGCGTGTTTGCGCGCACTGCGTCGTGCATATTAAAAGTAATGCCTTCGTCACGGGCGACGGCTGTCACGTTGGCCAGAATCTCGTCGGCTCGAGCGACGCCACCAAACTTGCGGGCATACACATCGCGCACTGGCTCGGGTGTGGTGCCTTGCGGCGCCCCGGGGTCGAGCTGGTAGGCCCGATACGTGGTGGTGACAGCGGGCGAGTCGGATGGGGCAGCAAGTTGGGCAGCGACTTGAGCAAGGGCATTGTCGAAGCGCCGTTTGCCGATGTAGCACCAAGGACACACCAGGTCTGAAACCACTTCTACCCGCATTGCTGCCACGATAGAGGCATGCAATCGACGAATGTGACCGCTTCGTTCTGTGCCACGGTGGTCGATGAATGGTGCCGGCTCGGAGTGCGCCATGCCGTGGTGGCCCCGGGTTCGCGCTCGACCCCGATGGTGGTGGCGCTCGCGAGTGCACCAGAGATCACTTTGCATGTGTTTCACGATGAACGCAGTGCAGCGTTTGCCGCCCTCGGCATTTCGACAGTCACACGACTGGCCACGTTGCTGTTGTGCACTTCAGGAACCGCCGCTGCGAATTTTTATCCGGCGATCATCGAGGCATCACACAACGAAGTGCCGCTCTTGGTAATGACTGCGGATCGGCCTCCAGAACTGCAAGGTGTCGGTGCTGCACAAACAATTGATCAGCGCAACTTATATGGCAACGTCGTGCGTCTGTTTCTTGATGCGGGAGTGCCCGACGATGACGACACCAACACTTGGCGGCGTACCGCGCGACGCGCACTGGGTGCGACGCAAGCCGAGCGAGCCGGGCCCGTGCATCTCAACTTGCCTTTCCGCGAGCCACTACTTGATGCGGCTACTCCGCTCGTGGTGTCGCGTGACGAAACCACCTCGCTGAACCGCCCGAAGGTATCGGCGCTTGGCACCAATGTGCTCAGCCAATTGGCGACGCGTCTCAACGGTCGTCGCGGTGTGATCGTGGCTGGGGCGCGGGGTGCCGAGCAGCGAGTAGTGGCTGCCTTGGCGGCGCATTTGCGCTGGCCAATTTTGGCCGACCCTCTCGGTGGGTCGCGCACCAACAGTCCATATGCGATTCGTCATGCTGATGCCTGGCTGCGAGACACCAGCGTGGCGCGCAACTTCACCCCAGAGGTGATACTCCGGCTGGGAACCCTGCCAGCGTCGAAGGTGGTTAATGGCTGGCTGCGCGAGTCTGGTGCCGACATCGTTGCAGTGAGTGCGTCGCCGTTTTTGATCGACCCTGATCGTCGCGTGGCTCTGCATGTCGTGGGCGACCCTGCAACAATTTGCGCCGACATCATGCGGGTGACAGCGCCAGTCGACTCCGGATGGGGCGAGCGGTGGCAGCGGGCCGAATCTGCTGCCCGCCAGATCGTTGCACAGACCCTTGATGACGAAGCGGTGCTCAGCGAACCAGGCGTAGCGCGCACGTTGGTGGCTGCGTTGCCAGCCAACGCAAACCTCGTCGTGTCATCTTCGATGCCCATTCGAGATGTCGAGTGGTACGCCGGGGCTTGTGAGCACTTGGTGATGCATTCCAACCGCGGGGTGAACGGCATCGACGGTGTTGTATCGACTGCCGTGGGCATTGCCGCTGCATCACGGGCACCGACGGGTTTGCTCATCGGTGACATCGCATTCATGCACGACATCAACGGACTGCTGGGTATTGCCGAGCGATCAGTGGATCTGCGGGTGGTGGTAGTTGACAACCGTGGTGGAGGCATTTTTTCGTTCTTGCCGCAACGCGCGACCCTTGGCAGAGACACCTTTGAACGCCTGTTTGGCACACCGCATCGAGCCGACTTGGTCGGCTTGGCTGCGGCTCACGGTGTGGCCACCCAGGTTGCTACAACGTCACGGCAACTGCACGACGCCGTGCAACTCGCGGGCCCCCGAGTGACTGTGGTCAAAACGAATCGCGAAGAAAATGTGGTGCAGCACGATGTGGTGCACCAGGCGGTCATCGCCGCCGTTAACGCCACGTTGTAGGCCGGGGCCTACGGTCGCACCAGCGCCGACAACATGGCCTGAAACTTGGCTTGAGTTTCGGCGAGTTCGGCCAGGGGTTCACTATCGGCAACGATGCCCCCGCCAGCAAATAGTCGGGCCGTGCGGCGGTCGCTACTCAGCTCGGCACATCGAATCGCCACTGCCCAAGTGCCGTTGCCGTCGCGATCACACCACCCGACGGCACCGCCATAACGACCTCGCTGCATGCCTTCGTGTTGGGCGATGAGCCGCAGTGCTGCATCGCGTGGAAACCCACCCAAGGCCGGTGTAGGCGACAATGCCTCGACTAGCTGCAGCACATGAGGGATCGGTTGCGAGAGTCGGCCCTCGATCAACGTGCCAAGATGCTGCACGTTCGCGACTGCAATGACGTCGGGCTCAGGTTGCCAGTCAAGATAGGAACACCACGGCAACAACGTGTCGTGCACCATGTCGATGACCACGCGATGCTCAATCTGGTTTTTGGCACTTGCCCGCAGTTGTTGTGCCAGTTGATCGTCGGTGGTCGGGTTACCCGTACGCGGCGCAGTGCCGGCCAGGGGGTGACTCGTCACCACATCACCTTGGCGTGCAACCAAGAGTTCGGGTGAAGCTCCGATCAGACCGTCGATGCTGTAGCGATAGCTCGAGCCAAATGACGCCTTCAGTCGGTGCAAGAGTGCGTTCACCGCGATGGGTTGAGACGACTCGACCAGAATGTCGCGAGCAATGACAGCCTTGGTAATTTCGCCATTGCGCACTGCGTCGCGAACTGCGGCCACTGCCGCCAGATACTGCGCAACGTCGACACCCGGTCGAATAGCGAACGAGGCGGCCTCGGTCGTTGGCGCGTGACGGGGTGCGAGTGCTGCGGCTACTTGTGACTCGTTGCCCTCCACATACGTCACCCACGGCGGCATCGACGAGTGCTTACCCACACAAACTGCTGGAATGATGGCTGCGCCGCCAATGCCAGCGAAGGGATACCAGCCAAAGGCGATACCGCGGGAGCCAGGCGCGTCGACACGATCATCAACCGTTGATTGCGCGAAGAAATCTGCGCACTCACTCAGCGGTACCTGGGCAACGCTCGCGACCCCGGCAAAACCTGTGCCATCGCGGACGAACAACATGCCATCGTCGCCCGCCACGTCGTTGAGGTCGGGCACTTCATCGACAAAGTCACTAAGCGGACGCGTCGTAAACCGATACATCATCAGACCCGCGTAGCAGTGAGCAGTTGTACCAGACCGCCGGACAGTTGGCGGTGCTTGACCTCAACAAAGCCTGCGCTTGACAACATTGCGCAAAGTTCGGTCGGAGCCGGAAGATACGAAACACTGCGGGGCAAATATCGATACGCAGCGCGATCGGATAACAGCGCACCGATTCGCGGCACTACTTTGCCGAAGTACAGGGAGTTCCCATAGCGAACCAGGGGGTTGGCTGGAACCGAAACATCCAGCAACGCCACTCGGCCGCTCGGGCGCACCACGCGGGCCAACTCGGCGAACAATGCCCCGAGGTCTACGAAGTTTCGCAGCGCGAAACCGCACGTAATGCCATCTACGCCACCTGTGCGAATTGCCAGGCGTTGGGCGTCGCTTTGCACGCGCGGGGCGTGGCTGGTGTCGGCAGCCAACATGCCAAATGAAAAATCGCATGACAATGGCTGCAGACGCTGGCGGCTGAGTTCGCGGCACAAATCTCCGGTGCCGCTGGCTACGTCCAAGACAAGAGCACCATCACCGAGGGCTAGCGCTGCCACCGTGCTGCGCCGCCAACGCACGTCAAGGCGAAAGGTCATGATGCGATTCACTAGGTCGTATCGGGGGGCGATCGTGTCAAACATCTGGCGTACTGCGACAGCCTTGGCCTCGCCAACGGGAAGGGCCGCGGTATCCCAACTTTTGCGGTCGGGTTTGTCCACCGTGCCCACGAGGCAAGACTACGGTGAGCTGGCTTCGTGATTGTCGGCAGTGGTAAGGCACACTGGTCACATGATTGATTTCTCTTTTCCACCCGAAGTCGAAGATGTTCGCCTGCGGGTGCGCACCTTCATGGACGATGTCGTACGCCCACGTTGGGACGCCACCGATCAAAGCGAGCGCAAACAGGTGGTGAAAGCAATTGTCGAATTGCGTGCCAAGGCGCGTGATGAAGCAAAATTGTGGCTCCCGCACATGCCTGCGGAATGGGGTGGCATGGGTCTAGGCCCGACCGCGATGGCCGCAGTGTCTGCCGAAGCAGCCAAAGTAAGCATCGGGCCATTCGTGCTCAATGCCCAGGCCCCCGATGAGGGCAACCAACACACATTGATGCATTGGGCGACACCCGAGCAGAAGGAAAAGTATTTGAAGCCACTCTGCGCAGGTACGGCTCGTTCATGCTTTGCAATGACCGAGCCTGAAGTGGCCGGTAGCGACCCGACTCTGATTCGCACGCACGCGTATCAAGACGGCGATGAATGGGTGATCAACGGCCACAAGTGGTTCATCTCTGGGGCGCGAGGCGCACAGTTTGCTTTGCTCGTGGCGCGCACCGAGGATGACCCGGACCTGCCACAAGCCGCCAACTCGTGCTTCATTGTTGATATCCCCAGTGAAGGCTTCAATATTGTTCGCGATATCGAAACCATGTCGGGTGGGCACAACCACTGCGAGATCGAAATCAAGGACCTGCGGGTCCATCAGAGTCAGATGCTGGGTGGGCGTGGGCAAGGGCACCTGCTCGGGCAATATCGACTCGGGCCAGCGCGCTTGGCCCATTGCATGCGCTGGATTGGCCAAGCCGAAACCGCTCTCGACATGATGGTGGATCGTTCGTTGAATCGTTTTTCGCACGGATCGCTGTTGGCAGAAAAACAAGGCATCCAATGGTTGATCGCAGATTCAGCGATGGAGCTGTATCAGTGCAAACTCATGGTGCTGCACGCGGCGTACAAGATCGAAAAAGGTTTGCCATTCACTTCTGAGGTGTCGATGGCCAAGCATTTCGTGGCCAATAGTTTGTGGCAAATAGTCGACCGCGCCATTCAGGTGCACGGTGCACTTGGATACTCCAATGACACGCCACTGGCCCACATGCTGCAACAAGCGCGCTGGAGCCGGTTCGCCGACGGCGCCGATGAGGTGCACCAAATGCGAATCGCCCAGCGCACGATCGCGGCCTACAAAGACCACGGAACCACCAAATCTGCCACAGGGGACTTGCCGCTATGACCGCTGCCAACAAGGTGATCTTTGGCGTGTTCATGCCGCAAGGCTGGAAGATGGAACTGCAGAGCATTCCCGACGACCAAGCCAAGTGGGCCAAGGCGGTGGAGATCGCGGTGCGCGCCGAACAATTGGGCTACGACTCCATTTGGGTGTACGACCATTTTCATAATGTCCCCAAGCCGGCCCACGAAGCCGTGTTCGAGTGTTGGACCACGATTGCAGCCATCAGCCAACGAACTTCCCGAATTCGTCTTGGTCAAATGGTGGGCTGCAACTTGTATCGCGAGCCGGCGCTGTTGGCCAAGATCACCTCAACGATCGACGTGATTAGCGGCGGGCGGCTCGACTGGGGGATTGGCGCCGGTTGGTATGAAAACGAATGTCGGGGCTACGGCTACGAGTTTCCGGTGCCCAAAGATCGCATCGGCATGTTGCGCGAAAGTGTGGAGATCGTCAAATCCATGTGGTCGGAGAAAGAAACCACCTACAACGGCAAGTACTACAAACTTGACCGCGGCAATTGCGACCCCAAGCCCGTACAAAAGCCGCATCCACCGATTTGGATAGGCGGTGGCGGAGAGCAACTCACCTTGCGGGTGGTGGCGCGGCACGCCGACTACGCCAACTTCGGGGGCACCGTCGAAGACTTCAAACGTAAAAAGAACATCCTTGCAGAGCACTGCGTGGCAGTGGGTCGCGACTTTGATGAAATCAAACTCACGTGGTCGCCCGAGGTCTTCATGCGCGAAACCCAAAAAGAACTTGATGCAGCCGGGTCACAAAGTCTGTGGGGCCACCCGCTCGAGCAGTGGAAGGCCACGTCGCTCGTCGGAACCCCCGAACAAGTGAGTGAAAAAGTTGCTGAGTATGTGGGGCTTGGTTGCGTGGGCTTCGTGCCGTGGTGCGCCGATTATCCCGATACCACCACGTTGGACTTGTTCGCCGCTGTGGCGAAACAGTTTCGCTAAGCGAAGTAGGTGCGAAAGACCAGCTCAGCGACGCAACTTGGCTTGGCGGCTCCTTCGATCTCGAACGTAGCTTCGATGGTGGTTTGAATGCCGCCAGCAACGTCTTGGGCCTCAAGTAACTTTGCGCCAACGCGCAGACGCGAACCCACGGGCACCGGCGATGGAAACCGCACCTTGTTGGTGCCGTAGTTGACGCCCATCACTGCACCTTCAACGCCATAGATCTGCGGCAACAAGGTTGGCCCGAGCGACAATGTGAGATAACCATGGGCGATGGGTGCGCCAAAGGGGCCCTGCTTGGCTTTTTCAATATCCACGTGAATCCACTGGTGGTCACCGGTTGCATCAGCAAAAGTATTGATCATCTCTTGGGTCACGGTGAGGTAGTCGCTGTAGCCGAGGTGCTTGCCGACGTGGGCTTTGACGCCGTCGGCGCCCTTCATGATTGTTTTGGTCATGCTCTAGTGATACCAGATGCGCTGGTGTTCCTTGCTTTGGGGGTGCAAAAGCAAGGC
This sequence comes from Actinomycetota bacterium, assembly GCA_005800965.1. Classification (GTDB taxonomy): domain Bacteria; phylum Actinomycetota; class Acidimicrobiia; order Acidimicrobiales; family Ilumatobacteraceae; genus F1-60-MAGs027. The sequence goes on from SYEA01000031.1 coordinate 7,547, forward strand.
TAAAACGGCCACGTCAAAGGCAAACGACAACAAGCTGGCCCCAAAGAACCGGTAACGCAACGGGGCACTGAGCTGGGTGTAGGCGATGTAGGTGAGCACGAATGGCGTGGCAGCGACGGCCACTGAAATCTTCCAGCCGATCTTCCTTTCGTTGGCCATCAAAAAAGCGCCCGCCACATAAGCGGCAACAACTATCAGACCCAAGAAAATCCCGAGTGAGTATTGCACTCGAAAATAATGCAACACGCCGCCCCCATCAATCAGTTCGACCAGAGCGAAAAACCCGTTGATGTACAACAGCCAGGTTGCGATCTGCAAAGTCTGCGGTTGCATGCGATCAATCCATTTGCGACGCTCAGCCATGACGTTGAGTCTGGCAGACAAAATCGGTGGAGAACGGCTTAGTGGCCCATGACTCAGTAGCGTCGTTGCACGATGCACAGCGGGTTTGTCAGCCTTGTCGGGCGTCCCAACGTCGGTAAGTCGAGCATCATCAATGCGGCGTGTGGTCGCAAGGTCTCAATCGTTTCTGATAAGCCACAAACCACGCGTACTCGAGTGCGAGCCATCGTGCATCGCACCGACGCTCAAATTGTGTTCGTTGACACGCCTGGCATTCACAAGCCGGTCACGGCGCTCGGTAAGCGAGTGAATGCAACTGCCATGGAGGCAGTTCGCGAAGTTGATATCTCCGGTCTGGTTATCGACGCAACCATGCCCTTTGGGCGCGGCGACCAGTTCGTGGCAGACAGGCTGAACATTAAAGAAAGTTTCGTGGTGGTCAACAAGATTGATGCCACATCACGCGCCAAGGTCATGAAGCAACTCTCGGCGGTTGCCTCGCTCGATGCACTCGCATATTTTCCGGTATCGGCGAAAACTGGTGAGGGCATCGAGCCACTGATGGACTGGATTGCGCAGCGCCTGCCACCTGGCGAGGCGCTGTATCCGCCAGAGGTGGTGCGCGAAACACCCGACATGCTGTGGATTGCCGATCTCGTTCGCGAAGAACTACTGGGGCGCATGCGCGACGAATTGCCGTACTCGATTGCGACCCGCGTAACGGAATACGAATGGCCGCGAATTCGCTGTGAAATCATCGTTGAACGAGACAGCCAAAAAGGCATGGTCATCGGTAAAGGTGGTTTGGTGCTGAAAGAAGTGGGTACGGCAGTGCGGCTCCAGCTGGCCAAAGGGGCCCATATCGAGTTGGCCGTGGTCGTTGACGACGGCTGGCAACAACGACCTGATCGCATTGAACGCTTGGGTTACTAGGAGCGGACGCATTCCTGATTTGAGTCAGTCGCGAGTGGAGAGCACCGCAAGGTAGTCGTCGTAGGTAACAGGTGCTCCAGCAACGGTGAGGTCACCGCCTCCTCGGGGTACCGAAATTTCTACGCCATCGACGACAAAAATTACCTGGCCGATGCCAGGGCGGCGAGTGAGGGTGAGCACCAACTGGGCGATTGCCAGACGTTGGTCGAGTGGCTCTAGTTCTGACAGAAACGGGGCGACCGCTGATACTCGGGCGATGCCGCGGCGTACCTCGACTGTGGCGTTGGTGCCGCGTGGCAAGGCGCTGCGCAAGCCTGCGGTCTGGGCTGCTGAGTCAAGACCCCTGAGCAATGTTTCAACAACTTGGGTGGGTGTGGCCGGGCTCACGATCAGCCGCTCGCTGCGCACCACTCGGTTAGCGCTCACAAAATAGAACTCAACGAGGTCGTACAGCACGTCAGTCACTGTGGTTGACGGCGCTTCGGTTTCAACTGGTACCGATGTGGTAGGTGTCGTCGTGCTCGTTGCCGTTAGCGCATCAGGCACCTGGTCGCTCGACAGTGGCGTAAAGCGCCCTTCATTGGGTAGACCGCAACCGGTCAGCAGCGTCACACTTGCCAAGACCACGAGCCTTACGAACCTCATGAGAGCACGCCCCGGGGGATGGTGACTACGAATCGGGCACCGCCACTGGGGGAGGTGTCCGCGAATGCGCGCCCACCCATGGCCTGGGCATGTTCGGAGACAATCGCCAAACCAAGGCCGCTACCTATGGAATTACGCGAGGCTGTGCCGCGCGCGAAACGCTCGAAGATTCGAACGCGTTCACTGACGCCGATGCCGGCACCGTTGTCGTCGACAATAAGCAAAATTTCGGTTTCGCTGCTGCTCAGTAGGATGTCGGAGGCACCACCGGCGTGGTCGCGGGCGTTGTCCAACAAATTAAGTAGCACTCGCTCGATGCGACGCTTGTCCACCACGACCACGTCGTCGGTACCGAGGTCAGATACGACCAGGACATTGCCGTAGCCGTGTCGTGTGGCAATTCGTTCGACGAGTGGGGTGAGGTGTGTTTCTTCGAGTTGGTCTTGGCCGGCCTGTGCATCAAGCCGGCTCAGTTCGAGCAGGTCCATGACCGTGCGGTCGAATCGCTTCACCTGGGTGGCAATGATGTCGAGTGCTTGTCTATTGCGGTCCGACAACTCTTCGGCACGGCCCTGCAGCACATCCACCGCCGCACCGAGCGAGGTAATGGGCGACCGCAATTCATGGCTCACATCGCTGGCGAATCGTTCTTCGCGTTCGATTCGCTCTTGGACCGCATCGGCCATGCCGTTGAAGCTCGCTACGAGCTGTTGCAGGTCGGGATCGGATTCGGGTTCCAGTCGCGTAGCCAGCGCTCCGGCTGCAATCGTGCTCGCTGCTTGGGTAACGCGGCGCAACGGTTGCAGTACGTTGCCGCTCAACAAATAGCCGATACCACCGGCCACCACGGTGATTCCGAGTACGGCAGCAATCAGTGTCGATCGAATGGTGCCGAGCGTGTCGGCCACATCGCTAATCGCAAACACTTCAAAGTACGTTGCGTCGATTGCGGGAATCGAGATCGCCACTGCTTGGTAAGGCCGCCCGGCAAACTCCACCCGCTGCATGCCGC
>SYEA01000032.1 GCA_005800965.1 Actinomycetota bacterium
GATTTGCGCGCCGCCGCAGACGTAGCCCGCGGACGTCGAGTCAAAGTCAAACGAGCGATGGTGGTGCCAGGCAGTCATGCCGTGAAACTGCAGGCCGAACAAGAAGGCTTGGATCACGTCTTTATCGAGGCCGGATTCGACTGGCGCGAACCAGGGTGTTCGATGTGCTTGGCAATGAACCCCGACAAATTGGCGCCCCAAGAACGCGCCGCAAGCACCAGCAACCGCAACTTTGAAGGCCGCCAAGGTCGCGGTGGACGCACCCATCTGGTGTCGCCAGGCGTGGCAGCAGCCACCGCGGTACTCGGACACTTCGCCACGCCGGATGACTTGCAATGAAGTGTGATCTGCAATGAAACAGGTGCGCGTTGTTTCTGGTCGCGCGGTGCCGCTCAAGCGCAGCGATGTGGACACCGACCAAATCATCCCCGCCGAATGGTTGAAGCGGGTGGAGCGAACCGGTTTCGACAAAGGCTTGTTCGCCACTTGGCGCGATGATCGCAGCTTCGTACTCAACGACGAGCGTTATGCGGGCGCCAGCATTCTCGTAGCAGGTCCCAGTTTTGGCGTGGGCTCATCTCGCGAACACGCGGTGTGGGCGCTGCAGCAGTATGGCTTTGATGTGGTGATTGCACCGAGCTTCAGCGACATCTTCCGCAACAACTGCACCAAAAATGGTCTCGTGCCCGTAACCCTGGCCGCCGACATCGTTGAATCGCTCTGGGCCGCGATCGAGGCCGACCCCGGTGTGGAAATCACGGTGGACGTCGAGCGTCTCACCGTTGAAGTGCCATCGACAGGTGCTCGCCATGCATTCGTGCTTGATGCTGCGTCCCAGCAACGGTTCGTTGATGGTTTGGATGACATCAGCATCACCCTGGGCCGCGATGCCGATATCGGCGACTACGAACGTCGCCGGCCCAGCTGGCTCTTGATGCGTTAATCGATACTTGGCGTCACGAACGACGCCAGATTGGCCAGCCGCTTGTCGTTGGAAAACACCTCGATGGGTGGCTGCGGCTCGAGCCGCAAACCCCGCTGAATAATTCGACACGTCGTGTGCTGGTTGTATTCCGCCAGAGTCACTGCCCAACCATCGCGGCCAGCACGAGCCGTGCGACCAGAACGATGCAGATACGTCTTTACATCCATCGGGGGTTCGTAGTGCACCACTGCGGCAACATCGTCGATGTCGATTCCACGGGCAGCCACATCGGTGGCCACCAACACGTTGAGGCTGCCATCGGCAAACTTTGCCAGCGAGCGCTCACGGGCGGCCTGCGACATATCACCGTGCAGGGCCGAGGCTTTGACATGCAGATCCTGCAGTGAGTCGGCCACCTTGTCGCACAGGCGCTTCGTGTCGCAAAACACCACGGTTTTTCCGGCACCGGCAGCGAGTGCGGTAATCACCCGATCTTTGTCCATGCGGTGCACGGCCAAAAAGAGATGGCTCATGGTGCCAACGGTGGCGGTTGGCGTATCAATCGACACTTCACGCGGGTCGTTCATGTAGCGGCGCACCAGGTTGCCGACTTGGCCATCGAGAGTGGCGGAAAACAGCATCGTTTGATGAGCGCCAGTCACATGCCGTAGCACCCATTCCACTTGGGGCATGAAGCCTTCGTCGGCCATCCGATCGGCTTCGTCGATGACCACAACTTGAATGTCAGACAGTGTTAGTTCGTCGGCCTTCATCAAGTCGATGAGTCGCAACGGTGTGGCCACCACCACTTCGATGCCGCCCGCCAAACTGTCGATCTGGTCGTCGCGTGAGGCACCGCCATACACCGCTAACACCCGGCGTGCACAGGGGCGACCAATCGGCTCGAGCACCTCGGCCACCTGCAGCGCCAACTCACGCGTCGGCACCAACACCAGCCCTCGGGGTGCCCGCGGACGCCCGGCCACATCAATGCGCGAGAGCATCGGCACACCAAAGGCCAGCGTCTTGCCCGACCCCGTGCGGGCCCGACCACAGAGGTCGGCACCGGTCAAGGCCACCGGAATCGCCTCGGTTTGAATCGCAAAAGGAGTGGTAAAACCCGCGGCAGCCAAACCAGCATCTACATGCGGCGGTACTCCGAGGGCAGCAAACTCAGTTGTCGCCGACATCGTCCCGTCACGCTACTTGCGGGGCCGGCAATCACCCTCGCGAACCCAGCAACGCAATACTGACTCGTGAGTCAGTATTGGCTGACAAGTCAGACAGTAGCCACAGACAGTGTTTCTCGCTATGGTGCTACTTCGGTATTGACACACAGTCGGTACTAACACGCAGTTGGTTTCCATCCAGGGGAGGTGCACATATGAGCAACACGACGAACATTCGGCCAACGGGCAACCTGGCTGTAGTGATGCACGATGTGTGCAACGGCCGCAAAGGTGCGACTTACGACTGGCAAGCCACGTTGATTCCTTCCGAAACCGTGTTTGAAGCATCATTGCAAACGATGCTGGCCACACCTGCTGGTGCAAGTCGTACTCGCAAGTCGCGTCGCCGTTCGTGACGATTGACCTTTCACGGGTCGGCACCCACCGCCCAGCGCGCGTACTCATGTTGGGCTGTGGTTCAGTGGCCCAAGCCGCCGTGCCGATGCTGGTTCGCGACGTACAACTCGCGCCATCGAGCATCACCGTTGTTGACTTTGTCGACAATCGCCACCGCATTGCTGAATCCATCGCCGCGGGCGTCAACTATGAAGTCGGGCGCGTCACACAAGACAACCTTGACGAGTTCCTCTCGGCGCGTGTTGGCGCCGGTGACCTCATCTTGGATTTGGCGTGGAACATCGACTGCCCCACCATCCTCACCTGGTGTCGCGACCATGGCGTGCGCTACCTCAACACCAGCGTGGAATTGTGGGATCCGTACTACGACATGCACAACACGCCGCCGCTGGAGCGCACCTTGTACGTGCGACATCAAAACATTCGCCGCCTCATCGAATCGTGGCCAGATAACGACGGTCCGTCTGCCGTGCTCGAGCACGGTGCCAACCCCGGGCTGGTGAGCCACTTCGCCAAACGCGCGCTTGGCGAGATTGCCACGGCGCTGCTCAGGGACAAAAAAGCCGGTGACCGGGCCAAATTCATCGAAGGGGCTTTGGCTGAAGGTCGCTACAACACGCTGGCGATGTTGACTGGCACGAAGGTGATTCACATCAGCGAGCGTGACACCCAGATCACCAGTGCACCCAAGCAAGTCGATGAGTTCGTCAACACTTGGTCGATTGAGGGGTTTTACGAAGAAGGCGTGGCCCCAGCCGAAATGGGTTGGGGTACCCACGAACGTTGGCTGCCGCACAATGCGCACGTGCATGACGATGATGGCCCGTGCAACCAGATCGCACTTGCCCAACCAGGAATGGAAACCTGGGTGCGCTCGTGGGTGCCGTGCGGCGAGATTCTTGGCATGGTCATCCGCCACGGTGAGGCCTACACCATGAGTGACCACCTCACCGTGTGGAATGACGACGGCTCGGCCAAGTATCGCCCGACCGTTCACTACTCGTACTGCCCTACCGACGCAGCAATCATGAGCGTGCAAGAACTTCGCATGCGCAACTGGAAGATGCAGTCACAGCAGCGCATCTTGAACAACGAGATCGAATCTGGTCGCGACGAACTCGGCGTGTTGCTGATGGGCCACGATTACCAGTCGTGGTGGACGGGCTCACTCCTCAGCATCGACGAAGCACGGGCAATCTTGCCGAATCAGAGTGCCACCACCCTGCAGGTTGCTGCGTCAGTAGTGGCCGCCACATGCTGGATGTTCAACAACCCCAACGGCGGCGTGCGCGTGCCTGATGACTTGCCCCATGAAGAAGTCTTGAAAGTTGCCTACCCCTACCTCGGCACCTTTCAGTCGGGGCCCGTTGATTGGAATCCGCTCATGAATCGCAACGACCTCTTCCCAGGTTTCGGCAACGGCCCCACGCGGCTTGACCCGGCGGATCCGTGGCAGTTTGCCAACTTCATCGTGCCCACGCCACGCGCGGTCTAAAGCAGCCCGCGCGGGCAAGCCACCGATACGCTCAAACTGTGATGTTCGACAGCGCCATCATCAACACTGCCTCCGGCAATACTGCCCTCCTACTTACGTAGCGGCGTCGGCCGCAATTAGTCGACGTCGCGCCCACTCCCGAGCCATCGGCCGGGAGTTTTTCTTTTACTCGATTCAACAGACCAGTCACCACAACACTTACCCGAAACGACAACACCATGGCTCCACAACCAAGCAACCCACAACGCATGCCATTCGAAAAATATGCCGCATACGTGCCACTCGTTTTGACAGATCGCACGTGGCCGAACCATGTCATTACGCAAGCACCACTCTGGTGTTCGGTGGATCTACGGGACGGCAACCAGGCGTTGATCGACCCGATGGATCCGGAACGCAAACTACGGATGTTCAAAACGTTGGTACGGATGGGCTTCAAAGAAATCGAAGTGGGTTTCCCATCAGCAAGTCAGCCTGATTTTGATTTCGTGCGCCACATCATCGAACACGACCTCATCCCTGACGATGTCACCATTCAGGTGCTCGTTCAGTCGCGCCCCGAGCTGATTCGTCGCACCTACGAAAGTATCCGCGGCGCAAAACAAGCCATCGTTCACTTCTACAACTCGGTCAACCCGCTTCAACGTCGAGTGGTGTTCGGTCTCGACCAAGCCGGTGTTACGAAAATTGCCGTCGATGCGGCCACCCTTTGTCGATCGCTTGAACCCACAGTGGCTGGCACCCGCGTGCGTTATGAATACTCGCCCGAGAGCTTCACCCTGGCCGAACCCGAGTTTGCAGTGGCAATCTGCGAAGCAGTCATGGATGTCATCAAGCCAACCCCCACGAACCCGTTGATCTTGAATCTGCCCGCCACCGTCGAGTGCTACTCGCCCAACGTCTACGGGGATGTCATCGAATGGTTCGGGCGCACCATCAAGCAGCGGGACAGCATCGTTTTGTCACTCCACCCGCACAACGATCGCGGCTGTGCCGTGGCTGCCGCCGAGTTCGGCGTCATGGCCGGTGCTGATCGCGTCGAGGGCACCTTGTTTGGCAACGGTGAACGCACAGGCAACGTCGACGTCATCACCTTGGCGATGAACCTGTTCGTCAACGGCATCGACCCGAGGCTTGACCTCAGCGACATCGACGCTCTGCGTCGCGACGCCGAATACTGCAACCGTCTGCCCGTGCCCGAACGGCAGCCCTACGCAGGCGACCTGGTGTACACCGCGTTTTCCGGCAGCCATCAAGATGCAATCAAAAAAGGTCTTGATGCGTTGGCAAAGAACTACGAGAAGTGGGAAGTGCCGTACCTGCCGCTTGACCCCAAGCATGTCGGACGCACCTACGAAGCAGTCATCCGAGTCAACAGCCAGTCGGGCAAGGGTGGCGTGGCATACGTAATGAAAACCGAGCATGGCTTTGACCTGCCGCGCCGTTTGCAGATCGAGTTTTCTCGCACGATTCAACACATCACCGAAGACTCCGGCACCGAGATTGCACCCGACTTCATGTGGCAAGCGTTTGAAACCGAGTACTTGCCGAGCGCGCCACGCTTTGCATTGGTGAGTCACGAGTTGCGCAGCTCGAGTGATGGCACCACCAGCATCGCTGCCCAGGTGGATGCCAACGGCACTCGGGTGACCTTGCAGGGCGACGGTAATGGCCCGATCAATGCGTTTGTCACGGCGTTGCGCTCAGCATTCGGAACCAAGATCGACGTTAAGGACTACGTGGAGCACGCCCTCAGCCAAGGATCAGAGGCCACCGCCGTTGCCTACATCGAAAGCGCCAACGAATCAGGCGACGTATGTTGGGGCGTCGGGGTGCATCCGAGCACGATTACGGCGTCATTGCGGGCGGTGCTCAGCGCGTTTGAACGCCAGCAACGTCAGTAGCGAGATCTTCGCTAGCGCCCTCGACGTCAATCTTCGGGATGAGTCGATCCAACCAACGTGGCAGCCACCAGTTGCGGTCGCCGAGCAACTCCATCGTGGCGGGCACCAGCACGAGGCGGACCACGGTGGCATCCAAAAACACCGCGACGGCAAGACCAAAGCCGAACATCTTGATGCTGCGCGTCGCATCCAGCACGAAGCTGCCGAACACCACCACCATGATTGCCGCTGCTGCGGTGATCACGCGAGCGGTCTTTGCCAACCCGTCGGCAACCGCCAGCTGATTGTCTCCGGTGCGGTCATATTCTTCTTTGACGCGCGACAACAAGAACACCTCGTAGTCCATCGACAAGCCAAAGACGATGGCAAACATCATGACCGGCAACCACGGGTCGATTGGCGCGCTGCCACCCAGCCCGATGAGCGAAGCACCCCAACCCCACTGAAATACCGCTACTACTGCGCCATATGCAGAGCCAATCGACAACAAATTCATCAGCACCGCCTTGAGCGGCACCAACAACGAGCGAAACACCGCCATCAACAGCAAGAACGACAAAGCCAACACCACGCCGAAAAATATCGGTAGTCGATCGGCAAGATAACGAGAGAAGTCGACGTTGACCGCCACGCTCCCGGTCACCTTCACTCCCAATCCCGACTCGCCCACGGCGGTTGGTATGACTTCATTGCGCAACCGCGCTACGAGGTCGGCGGCTTCCTTTGACTGGGGCGACCCGATCGGATACACCGTCCACAACACGGCAGTAGGTGCAGCCGAGTCGTTCGGTATGGCCGGGCTGGTACTCACTACACCTGGTGTTGTGGCTAAGACATCACTCAACTGCTGTGCTGCCGCCACTTGGGCAGGTGAATCAACGGCGGCGACCAAAGTGAGTGGCCCGTTGAAGCCAGCACCAAAGCCCGTGGCCAGCAGATCATAGGCGCGACGCGTCGTGGTATCGGTCGGGTAATTACCTTCATCGGCAAAGCCCAAGCGCAAGTCGAGCACCGGCACCGCCACTGCACCGAGCGCAACCACGCCAACAATCAACATCACCCACGGGCGACGCTGCACGGTGCGGCTCCAGCGATAGGGCATGGTTTCTGGCATCGGTTTGTGGCGGCGGGCAGGCAAAGGGCGACGCAAGAAGGGAACGAAGCTGCCAACGAGGAACACGAGCCCAGCGAAGGGTGCAGCCAACAGCAACAGGTTCTGTTTGAGCCCAACGCCAACGAGCGTCACCGCCACGAGACCTGCCGCAATGACACCGCGCCAACGAGTGACTTCGATTCGTTCACCGACAAAACCCAGCAAGGCCGGCAACAGCGTGACCGAGGCCATCATCGTGAACAGCACCGTGATGGAAGCGCCGATTGCCAAACCGTTCATGAAGCCGACGCCCATGATCAACATCCCGAGCAGTGAGATCACCACTGTGGTGCCGGCAAACAACACCGCACGGCCAGCGGTGTCGATTGCTTCGATGGTCGCTGCAGCACAGCCACGACCGCGCTGACGTGCCTCGCGGTATCGGGTCACGATAAAAAGCGCGTAGTCGATGCCGACACCGAGGCCGATCATTACGCCGAGCGTGGTGGCGAAGTCGGGCATGGTGAAAATGTTGGAAACCAACGTGGCAACGAGCACTCCGGCTGCAATACCTCCGAATGCGGTACCAATCGGCAAGCCCATGGCCAACACCGAACCAAATGCAAAGATCAGAATCACAATGGCAAATGCAAGGCCCAGCACCTCTGACGTCGGGGTTTCGAATGTGGCGAACACTTCGCCGCCGTACTCGATTTGCACCCCAGCAACCACCGGCTCAATCGCCTTCATCTCGGCAAAAACTTCTACGAATTCCTCAGCCGAGTCGAGTTCGGCAACAAATGACACGTTGGCGAATGCGATGTCGCCACTCGGAGCAATCTGCCGACTGCCGGCGGCAGTGAATGGGCTCACCACCCCCATGTCGCTACGCGCATCGAGCTGGTCAAAGTAGTCGCCAAGAACCTCGCGCTGGGCCTGGCTGAATTGGCCGCTCGTTGATTGCACCACTACCGTGCCCGAGCGACCACTGGCCTGTGAGCCGAATCGTTCTTCAAGAAGACTGAACCCCTCGGCGCTCTCTACGTTGGGCAGGTTGAACTGAGTAGAAAATGCATTGCCGAAGGTGCCGACGAGGCCCGCTAGAACCGCAATAATGGCAATCCAGATGGCAACCACGACACGACGATGAAGATGCGCAAATGCGCCAAGAGTTTTCAACATGAGAGCAGCGTCAGGCTAGATGTTGTAGATGACTCAACTAGCGTCATCTCGGGAGGATGTCGTGAAAGTCACAGTCAATATGGATCTCTGTGCGTCGACTGGGGCATGTGCTCAAGTTGCCCCCGAAGTATTTGAGATTCGCAACGATGGATACCTACACATTCGCAAAGATCAACCGGGGCCCGAGTTGTACGACATCGTGCAACAAGCTGCCGATCTTTGCCCCACTGGTGCGATTGTGCTCGAAGACTGACGCGTGGGGTTTTCACAGCGACTCCGCGAAGCATGGCGCACATCAGCGTCACTCGTATGTGTTGGGCTGGACCCCGACCCCGCACGATTTCCTACACCCTTGCATGGTCACGCCAACGCCATCGAAACGTTTTGTCGCGACATCGTCGATGCCACGGGCGATGTGGTGTGTGCGTTCAAGCCACAGATTGCCTATTTTGCTGCCCACGGCGCGGAAGCTGCGCTGGAACGGGTCTGCGAACACATTCGCCGCGAGCATCCACGAGTGGTGCTGATTCTGGATGCCAAACGCGGCGATATCGGCGACACGGCCGAAATGTATGCGCGCGAAGCCTTCGATCGCTACGGCGCCGACGCAGTCACCGTCAACCCGTGGTTGGGAACCGACTCGTTGGAGCCGTTCTTTGCCCGCCGTGATCGCGGCACCATCGTGTTGTGTCGCACATCCAACTCGGGCTCGGGCGAACTGCAGTCGCTACGAACCACCGACACCTCTGAGCCGCTTTTTGAAACGATTGCTCGGCGGGCGGCGAATGAATGGTCTTTGCGCGCAGACGTGGGGCTCGTAGTTGGTGCAACTCAACCCGCTGAATTGCGCCGAGTGCGCGAAATAGTCGGTGACCTGCCGCTGCTCGTGCCTGGTGTGGGTGCCCAGGGCGGCGACCCAGCGAGTGTTATTGCCAATGGTGCGACTGCCGACGGCACTGGGCTGATGGTGAATAGTTCACGGGCAATTATCTATGCCTCGGCGGGCGATGACTACGCCACAGCCGCACGTGCTGCAGCGGTCACGCTGCGTGATTCGCTCAGTGACGCTCTGCGCGAAACGGCAAACGGCCGTGTCAGCCGCCGACCGTAAGTACTTCGACGATGCCTGGCACCTGACGCAACTGGCTCACTACTTCGGCTGGTGTTGGTGTCGCAGTTGCAATCACCATCAGCGCACTACCGACTTGTGGTGTCTTACCCACGTCCATGTTGTCGATGTTGACCCCTGCATCACCCAACACCGTGCCCACTCGACCGATAACCCCCGGCCGGTCATCGTTGCGCACGATCAACATAAACCGTGCTGGCGGCACGTCGCTCAGGTGGTCGTCGATGAGCACGAGGCGTGCCTCGCGGCGCCGCCCCGCCAACGTGCCGGAAATGTTGTGCTCACCTGAACGCAGCGTGATGAGATTGACATAATCCTGGTGGGCAACATCGTCGTGACGCTGTTCTCGCACGACAACTTTTCGTTGCTCGGCAACTGTCGGTGCATTTACGTAGGTGATTGGCTCACCGGTGAGACGTCCGAGAAACCCCTTGAGTGCCGCCAATGTAATGATGCGCGTGTCATAGGCGCCGATCTCACCGCTGGCTTCAATCTCGAGCTCGCCAGCACGCGCGCCAACCACATCGGCGAATAGTGCACCGAGTCGTTCGGCCAAAGGAATGAAGGGCTTCAAGGTTTCGTTGGCTTCGGCGGCATCCACGTTGACTGCAAATGGCACGAAGTCACCAGCCAAGGCCAGCTGCACCATGTCGGCGATGACTTCTCCGGCTTTGTCTTGTGCTTCACGCGTGCTGGCACCCAGGTGCGGTGTGACCACCACATTCGGCAACGAAAACAGTGGCGAATCGGTGACGGGTTCACGTTCAAAGACATCCAACGCAGCACCAGCGATGAGCCCATCACGCAACGCTTCGAAGAGGTCATGTTCTGCCACGATGCCGCCTCGCGCCACGTTGACCACTCGCAAGGATGGCTTTGCCTTCACGAGCAAATCGCGATTGATGAGCCCAAGTGTTTCTTTGTTCTTCGGGAGGTGCACCGTAAGAAAGTCGCTCGTGGCCACGAGCTGATCGAGCGGCAACATGTCGACATTCATCTGGCGGCCACGCTCGACTGAAATGTACGGATCAAACGCCACGATTTTCATACCCAGCCCAAGGGCGCGATGAGCCACCAACTTGCCGATGCGACCCAAGCCAACGACGCCGAGTGTTTTGCCCGCGAGTTCGACACCTTCCCACTTGGAGCGCTCCCACCGACCGCTCACGAGTGCGGCGTGGGCCTGCGGCACGTTACGAGCCATTGACATCAACAACGCAATCGTGTGCTCGGCAGCAGAAACGATGTTCGATTCGGGTGCATTGGTCACCATCACACCGGCTTTTGTCGCAGCATCTACATCAACGTTGTCCAAACCGACGCCAGCGCGACCCACAACGAGCAGACCACTCACAGCGCTGAGCACCGCGGCGTCAACGTTGGTGGCGCTACGCACGATGAGTGCCTGAGCACCTTGCAGTGCAGCAATGAGCGCCTCGCCATTCAACCCGAGCCGCACATCAACCACATGGCCAGCAGCACGCAGGCGGTCAAGACCCGCATCGGCAATTTCTTCGGTGACAAGGACTCGAGCCATACCTCCATCGTGGCGGGTCACGGGCATCATCGCCAACTCCCCCGCCACAAGACTGCAGGAATCCCTGCTGCGCATGTGCCCATTTCGGGCTCGTTGCACCGTTATCGTGAGGGAATTCAGTTTTGACGACCAGCAAAATGTCGTTGGTTTTATTTTTCGTTAGCAAAGGATCCGGCGTGGCACATCTCTTTCTTTCACCCGAGTGGATGGTCGCTGCACGAGCCATTCGCGAAAAGTACCGAGACCAAGCCCCGAAGGTTGCTGTCGTCGTTCGTTTCAATCTTGTTGCCACCAACGTGCCGTTCGGCAATGGCATCGTCAACAGCCACATGGACACCTCCAGCGGCGAAGTGGTTATGGACCTCGGACATCTCGACAGCGTTGATGCAACACTCACCACCGACTATGTGACCGCTCGCTCGATTTTCGTCGAACAAGACCCACAAAAGGCAATGGAGGCGTTTCTCATGGGCAAAGTCAAAGTCGAAGGTGACGTTTTGAAACTGATGGCAATGCAAACTGCGCTGCCCCAAACTGAGCTGGGCGTAGTTGTCGCCGAAGAAATTCGTTCGATAACCGAATAGTCGCTAGCTAGACCGCTGCGGTTGGTGCCGCCGATGTGGTGGTGCGACGAGTGGATCGCACCTCGGTCGCCAACAATCCCGCCACGACGCACAACGCTGCACCCACAACGAGAGCATTGGAGTAGCTCGCCAAAACACCTTGATCACTCGTGGCTTCGTGCACCGAAATCATCACCGTTGCACCAAGTAACGCACCCATCTGGGTGACCAACTGCTGCATCGCGCTGGCAATACCCAGCTGCTCGTCGTCGACTGCGTTGGCCAACAAGGCAGAAAGTGCGGGTGACGCCACACCCAAACCCAAACCCGAAAGCCCCAGCCCAAAAGCAATGAGCCACAATGGCGTGGCTTCACGCACGGTGGACAACACGATCATCGAAACGAAGACCGTCATGGCTCCGAATACTCCCGCAAACCGCTCACCAGTGCGCATCGTGACACGTGCCCCAAGCGGAGCAACAATGGAAAAAGTCAGAGGTCGAGCAATGATGAGCCAACCCACCGTGGCCAGCGACAACCCGACACCATCTTTGAGCATTTGCGGGATGATCATGAAGCCACCCATGTAAGCAAAATTGGCGAGCGCCTGACTAAGCACTGGAAACGCAATATTGCGCGTGCGAAACCAATGCGGTGGCACCATCGGTGCAGCCACTCGACGCTCCACGCGCACGAAGATGTACAACAAAAGCACACCCAGTGCGAGCGCACCAACGATGAGTGGCGAAGTCCACCCCCAGGTGCTACCGCGATTGATACCGAGCAACAACAACGCCGCCCCACCACCAAGTGTCACGGCTCCGGCTGCATCGAATCGCGCACCGGGTTGGCGCTCAGTATCGCGCAACAGCCACCACGACACGACAGCACCAAGGATGCACAAAGGCGCCTGCACCAAAAAGATGATGCGCCAGCCAACTAAATCAACGAGTGGAACCCCTGCCACCACGCCGATGACCGGTGCACCGGCCGTGACAAAACTCCACGTGCCGAGCGGGCGGACACGTTCATGGGGTTCATACATACGATTCGTGAACGCCATCGCCGACGGCCCCGTCGCCGAGCCGCACGCCGCCGAAAGGGTGCGCAACAAGATCAACATCGGTGCACTTGGCGCCAAGGCAGTGAAACCAGCAAAAATTCCGGC
The DNA here is from genome assembly GCA_005800965.1 of Actinomycetota bacterium. Classification (GTDB taxonomy): domain Bacteria; phylum Actinomycetota; class Acidimicrobiia; order Acidimicrobiales; family Ilumatobacteraceae; genus F1-60-MAGs027. The sequence goes on from SYEA01000032.1 coordinate 12,583, forward strand.
ACCGAGCAAGCCACCAACGAACACTCGCTTGTGCCCAATCAGATCGCCGAGCTTGCCGAAGGCCGGGCCAATCACCGCAAAGGCCAACATCGGTGCTGTGATCGACCATGACACCACGCTGACAGTCGACTTCAAGTCGGCAGCCACCGTATCCAACACCACCACCAGCAAAGTGATGGTGAAACTCACGGTGAATACACCGCTCAAAAGCACTGTCATCGTCGCCTTGCGCCGTGAGATACCGATGCGCTCCACCAACGCAGAGCGCACCCGTTCGCGCAGTGGCGCTAGCGCAACCTCGTCGACACCCGCAGTCATCGTTGCACCATCAGGGCAAACCAATTCATGGGAAGACCAGATTCACGGCGCTGCCCTTGACCACGACACTGCCGGCTGTCAAAGTCACACCGTCTTGATTCACTGAGCGAACACGACTCGACGTGCGACCGCTCGTCGTGCCGAGCACCAGGCCGGCTTCAGTGAGTTGCTTTTGGGCGTCAGCAAGGCTGAGCCCGACGAGCCGTGGAAGCTCGACCGTCTCGGGCCCTTTGGAAACCGAGAACGCCACCACGTCGCCGCGGGACAACTGCGTTGCTGATTGGGGTTCTTGCGCAGCCACGAGACCTACCGCAATATCACTGCTGAAGACATCGTCATTGCGTTGGGCAACTAGTTGCACTGCTGCAAGTTCAGCAAGCGCATCTACCTCGCTGCGGCCAATCAAGTTGGGCACTGCCCGCAATACTGGGCCACCAGAAATTGCAATCGCCACTTGAGTGCCCTTCAAAACCTCGCTGCCGGCCAGCAGGTTTGGTTGTTCTGTCACAATCCACGACACCACGCTCCCAGCAGGCACGCTGTCGTCGTCGCGAATGGTTTCCACCACCACCAACCCCTGTGCTTCGAGCGCTGCCACTGCGTCTGCTTGCGACAACCCCGTTACATCGGGCACCACTGCCAGCGTCGGGCCCTCAGAAATCACCAGAATGAAGTCGTCACCTTCACGCAACATCGTGCCGGCGACTGGAGAAGTGCGAATGACTCCCCCGAGGGCGACTTCATCAGATCGTTCAGCACTAATGACGATGTTCCAGCCCAGTGGCGAAACCGTGTTGCGGGCTTCGCCCTCGGCAAGACCGACCAACTCCGGTACTTCGAACGAGTCAACGGCCAACACTTGCCACACCGCAAGAGCCGAAACTGTCAGTGCCACCGCACCAGCCACCGACCACAACCAGCGATAGCGCTTGCGCTCTCTTGGCGGCACGACGATCGAGACATCTGCCGGCTTTGAAACTGGCACCTCAACGACGGGATCGCTCTGTCGTTGAGGCGGCTCGGCAACCGCGATCGGAAGTTGTCGGGTGATGGTGTCGCGAAAAGCCTCGGTGGCAAGTGCCTCGATCGGCTCGGGTGGCAAGAACTTCACCGCCAGTTGCGCCAGTGACTGACCAAGTTTCAAAGCTGACGAACGATCGTGCGGTTCGGGTCGACCGGCTTCCTCAATCGGCACGGCGATCGGCCCGATGTCAGCCGAGACCGGCAACAACTTGCCTGCGCGATTGGCCAGGGTGACTGCCAACGAATCCGCAGCAAACGGCACTTCACCCGTGATGGTTTCCAGCAAGGTGAGTGAGAGCGCATAGATGTCACTAGCGGGTGTCGCCAGTGGCTCGATGCTGAGCTCTGGTGCTGCATACCGTGCTTGTTCGATGCTCATGGTGTCGCCGCTGATACCACGCTTCACACCGATTCCCGCCAAGCGGGCCCGTGAATTACTCGAAACAAACACGTGCGCAGGCCGCACGTCGCCGTGGGCAATACCCAATTGATGCAGGTGGTGCAGAGCGCGACAGAGATCAAGACCCATCACCAGCGTCTGGGCTGGGCTGAGCCGCCGCCCACGATCCAACAACTCTCGCAAAGAAACATCGGCGATTCGTTCAGTCACCACGAATACGAACTGCTCTCCGCCCAGCATGGTTTCACCCCAGTCCAGGGGGGCAACCAGCACGGGGTGCGAGATGCCAGCAACCGAAAGCAGGTGACGCTGAAACTCGTCGACTGCGACCAGCGAGTCGACGGTGAGCAAGCGCAGAACGACAGGGGCACCGCCCTGCGTGTCGATGGCGGCAAAGACACTGGTGGAATCCGCACCGCCTGGCAAGAGGCCTTCCAGGCGGTAGCGGGCAGCAACCAAGGCCCCGGTGAGCTCGTCGCGTTCACTCATTGACCGACCCAAACTACCTGTGTTACCTGCCACCCACGGGCAGGGCGAGCGTGCTGCAGATGAAGGCCCGCAACGGCGAGAATGGACACATGCCTGGCCGTATCGACCGCACACGGCTCGCAGTAAGTTTTGGAATCGCACTCGGGTTGGTGTTGATTGTTTTTGGTTTTCGCAGCGGCATCACCGGCGACGAAGCACGCCAGACCCCGCCTGCAATCGAGCGCATGTCTCCAGCCGACGGCGATCGCGTTTTGCGACAGGCCCAGATCATCATTGACTTTGCCGATGGTTACGAAGCCACGCTCAACATTGACGGCATCGAATTGCCCGTGACACGACTCGATGAATTGTCATCAAGTGGGGCGCAGCCCGCACCTGGCGCCCAGGTGGAACTGCCGGCAACTGCCGTGTTTGACCCAGGCAACAACGTGCTGAGTTTCCAACCACAACCACGAGCGCTCATCACCGAGTTCACACAAGGCGAACACGTTGCCGTCGTCACCTACTGGGAGATCCTGGCAGGCCGTGAAAAGTCTCGTACCTATCAGTGGCGGTTTTTCACCGACTAGTTGGTGCGGGCTTTACTCGGGCAACTCGCCCGTCGCCAAAACATGCTCGAAAGCCTGCTCGTCGATTTGGGGCACGCCAAGTTCCTCTGCTTTTTTCACCTTTGATGCCCCAGGTTCATTGCCAACCACTACTGCGAACGTTTTTTTGCTCACACTGCCCGCACTCTTGCCACCGCGATCTTTGATGGCGCGTTCGGCTTCTTCTCTGCCGAACTTGGTAAGTGTGCCTGTGACAACGAGTGTTTTCCCAGCCAGGGTTTGTGGCGCATCAATCACCGTCACGTTGTCGAATCGCACACCACCCTTGCGTAATTTGGTGACGATCGACTTGTGACGCTTATCGACAAACCACTTTGCGACTGACTCGGCAATCACGTCACCAACGCCGTCAATGGCAGCAAGATCAGTGACCGATGCACTCGCCACGGCATCGAGTGAACCAAAGCGCCGCGCCAGCGACTCGGCAGCAGCCGGGCCAAGATGTTTGATGCCCAGCGCAACGAGCAGCTTTTCTAACGCGCGGCTTCGCGAGGCGTCGATGGCCTGCATCAAGTTGGCCGACTGCACTTCACCTAAACCTTGTGCCAACAACACCTCGGGGGTCAGCGAGTAAATGTCGCCCACGTCTTCGAGGATGCCCGCGTCACTCAACTTGTACACCGTTTTTTCACCGAATCCCTCAATGTCCATGCCGCCTCGCGCGGTGAAATGAATGATTTTTTGATCGCGCTGGTGCGGACACTCAGGCTCGACACAACGAGTGTCGGCCACGTCTTGTTCCTGCACGAGCGTGGACCGCAAATCGCACGGACACTTGGTGGGAAACTGCCAGGGCTGGGAATCCTTGGGTCGTTTTGCCAGCACCGGCCCCACGACTTCGGGAATCACATCGCCGGCCTTGCGCACCACCACCGTGTCGCCCGGGCGCACATCTTTGAGTTGCACTTGTTCTCTGTTGTGCAGCGTGGCCATGGATACGGTGCTTCCGGCCACCACCACAGGCTCGAGTTCGGCGAACGGTGTGGCGCGACCGGTCCGGCCAATTGACACCTTGATGTCGCGCAACACAGTGGTGCGTTCTTCGGGTGGAAACTTGACCGCAATCGCCCAGCGAGGTGCCTTAGAAGTCGACCCGAGTCGTTCGCGTTGAGCGAGGTCATCCACTTTCACCACTACTCCGTCGATGATGTAGGGCAGTTCATTGCGGTGTTCTTGCCAATGGGCACAAAATTCCACAACTTCATCCAACGAATCCACGATGCGAACTTCAGGATTGATCGGAAACCCGAGGGCCTGCAAATACTCAAGCGTGTCATGGTGCGAAGTGAACGCAGGCCCGCCTTGTACTTCGCCAAGTTGGTAGGCCCACATCGACAACTCGCGGGTGGCGGTCACGGCAGCGTCTTTTTGCCGCAGGCTTCCGGCCCCGGCATTGCGCGGGTTGGCCGGTACGGGCTGAGGTTTTTTGCCGGCCGCCACGCGCACTTGGTTTTCTGCAAGTTTTTCTTGGCGAAACCGCTCGAAGGCTGGCTTGGACATGTAGACCTCTCCCCGCACCTCGAGCACGGTCGCTGTGGGCGAAGCGGATGTTTTGCTGAGCTGAACCGGCACACCACTGATGGTGCGCACATTGGCAGTGACGTCTTCGCCCACCTTGCCGTCGCCACGCGTGGCAGCTTGCACGAGCACTCCGTTTTCAAATCGAATGCTGACGGCCAAGCCATCGATTTTCAGTTCACAAACAAAGCGTGCGGTCTGGCCTGCCAAACCCTTGGCGACTCGATCGCCCCAGGCTCGCAACTCATCGACATCCATCGCGTTGTCGAGGCTGGTCATCGCCAACCGATGAGTTACCGGAGCAAATGTGGTGGCAACGGGTGCACCCGGAGCGTCGAGCACCGAACGACTGGCCGCGAGTTCAGGATGTTCGGCTTCGAGTGCGCGCAACTCGCGTACCAACTCGTCAAAATCGGCATCAGAGATCTCGGGGTCGTCGTCGCCAAAATAGCGATCGTTGTGAAAAGTGATGAGTTCGCGTAGTTCGCCAACGCGCGCCACGATGCGTTTGGACGGTGCCACGCCTGAACTTTACCGTTTGGGCGTCGCAGACTTTGCAGGATTCATAGAATGCCGACGTGACAAACCTGGTGCGTGTGGCCTGGCTGGGCGTCGCTGCACTGCCAGGGGCCATGCAATCTGGCGATGCAACGGTGCTGGCTTCGTGGTTGGTATGGGCGTTGTGGGCCGGTGTGGCTATCGGCGTGCTCGTGCCGCATCCGCTGGCTTTGGTGGCTGTGCGCTTCATCGCCCCGCTGCTAGCGATTAATGCCGGGTGGTTGCTCGTCACCGAACGCGACTCTGGCGTTGTTTTGGTCGAGCGTTGGGGTGCGATCAGCGGGTTCTTGGTGATGCTGGCAGTTGCGGTCTCTACCTATGGCGCTGCGTATGGGGCGACGCATGCGCAGGCTGCGGCGTATGGCCACGAGCGACGACATCTCTTGCGTCCACCGATTGCGGTGATCTTGCCGATTGTCGTGCTGTGGCTCGCTGTTGCTGCCAGCGGGGCGACGGCAACCCACTCGCCATCACTCGTTGTTGCCGGGGTGGCAGCGGTGATGTTCCTTGCCTTATTGGCTTTTGCCCTACGACGCGCAGTGGTGCTGGCGCGACGCTGGCTTGTGTTCGTTCCGGCGGGTATTGCCGTGCACGACCCGCTGATGTTGCGCGACACGTTCATGGTGCGCACTCACGATGTGCGAGCGCTGCGAGTTGCCCCACATGACACGGCGGCGTTCGATGCCACTGGCACCACCTGGGGTGTGGTGCTCGAACTAACGCTCAGTCATCCGCACGATGTGTCGTTGTCACCGTTTGCGTCACGCCTCACTCGCACCCTGGATCGGCTGCACGTCACTTCGTTGCTGCTGGCGCCATCTCGACCGAACAGCGCCCTAGCAAACGACGCCTAGATAACTTTGCTCAAGTCGGGCCGCAGCGGCTTGGCCCGCCAGTCTGTGCCCAAACAAAACTCAATCTGACGACGATTCCATTTTCCGAGTGGCTCTTCAATCATCTCAAAATAGTGCACGTCACCGTCTTCATCATGTTCGTGTCGCCACTCACGCTGCAGATTGGCTTTGAGGAATCGGGCATTGGCCGTGCGGCCGTCGGTAAGCACCAATGTTCCAGGCAGCAAAAAATGCTCGATCTTCAAGATGTCACAGGCCATCGGCAAACGGTCCGGATGACGCGTAGAGATGCCGTTCACTTCGCCCATGGCACTGTCTTGGCTCGGGCCATCAAGATAAATGAAATCCGGGCACACATTAGGTAGTGACTCATACTCGGTGCAGATTCGTGAGTCGAACGTAGTCATACGCACGGGCGAATGATGGAACGAAACGCGAGCACTCAGCTCGTGGCTTAATCGCCCGCGAGTTAAATCAAGGTACTGCTGCATGTCGTCGACAACCTGTAGGCGAAACGGGTCGGTTCGGCGCAAGGTCTCGCGCACCACGACTCCGTCACGTTGTTCGTTGAGCGCCAAGGCGTGGGCCATCACCACGGTGGAAAACCCACATCCGAACTCCAACACGGAGGTGATTCGACGCAATCGAATCAACGCAAAAAGCCGCGTAAGGTCCAGCCACTCGGGCAGATATGGTTGCTTGTGGTTGGGGTCGACCGTTTCAAACGCTGACTTGTCTGGCGACACTGCACTTTCGGCAAACAGCTCAGTCAGCCCGAATTGCCGAGCGAAGTCCGTTGCCCGAATGTCTGAAGTCACTTGTACGACATTACCCGAGCAGTGCCAAGCACAAGAATGAGACTGCTCAAGCGACGATGCCGCCGGCGAGCACCGCTCGGTCTGACGCGTCGTACAACACCACACTCTGGCCAGGTGCGGTGCGCCGTTGCGGCTCTCGCCACTGCAAGACCACCGTGTCGCTACTTACTTCTTCAATGAGTGCCGACTGGGTTGCACCATGGGCGCTGGTCTGCACCATGACTTCGCTTCCAATCGGCAGTGGCTCATGGCTCCACATCATGCGTTCGGCGCGCAAGTCGGAGCGCTGCAAACTCGTTTCTGCTCCCACCACTACCGTGCGGGTCTCGACATCAACGTCCAAGACAAACTGCTTGGGCGCACCACCAGCGAGCCGCAAGCCACGCCGTTGTCCGATGGTCACCATCTCGACGGCCTCGACGCTGCCGAGTTCGGTGCCGGATTCGTCGACCACGCGTGCTGAACGAAACGGAATGCGATGTCCGAGAAATGTTTCGCGGCCGCCAGTTTTGCTGATGAAACACACGTCTTGGCTGTCGGGTTTGCTTGCGGTGCGCAAACCCAGTTCGCTGGCTCGCTCTCGCACTTGGGCCTTGGTGAGATGACCGACCGGAAACAATGTGTAGGCCAATTCTTTTTGGTCCAACATGTGCACGACATAACTCTGATCCTTGGCCGCATCAGCACCGCGAATCACTCGCCACACGCCTGATGGTTGACGCTCGATTCGGGCATGGTGGCCGGTGGCGACTGCGTCGAAGCCCAGCAGACGGGCGCGCTGCGACAGTCGGTCAAACTTCAGGTGGCGATTGCACTCGATGCAGGGGTTCGGTGTCGTGCCGGTGCGATGCGCCTCCACATATGGGTTCACGACATGGGCATCGAAGTCGTCTGAAAAATTGAACACCAAGTGGTCAATGCGCAGTTGCTGGGCCACGCGCCGGGCGTCGTCAACATCACTCACCGAGCAGCAGCCGGTGTCGCTTTCGCCGCCCCACAAGCGCATGGTGACACCAACGACCTCGTGGCCCTCGCGACGCAATTCGGCCGCCGCAACCGACGAGTCAACGCCGCCCGACATTGCCACGAGCACTTTCATGGATACAAAGACTATTGCTGGTGACGAAGACGCCGAACGTTGTGCACGATTGCGTCAATGGCAGTCGCTACATCGTCCTCGGTCGTTGTGTGCCCCAAACTGAGACGCAGCGCCCCCTGCACGTAGCGGGGCTCGACACCCATGGCCTGCAACACATGCGAGGGTTCCATTGCGCCACTGGCACACGCCGATGCTGCCGAGGCACATACGCCCGCTTCATCCAACAAATACAACAAGGCTTCACTTTCGATGCCCGCAATACACAGGTGCGCCACACCAGGCACACTGGCTGACGTCGGAATTGTTTCGATGGTGTCGGGCAACTGCGACAAAATGCCAGACACGAGCACTCGTTTGAGTTCGGCCACGCGCACCACTTCTGTTGCCCGCGAATCTGCTGTTGAACGCAACGCTGCAGCGGTGGCCACGATGCCAGCCACGTTCAAGGTGCCACTACGACGATCGCGTTCTTGACCACCACCCATGATGAGTGGCTCAAGGGTGGTCCCAGCCTTTACCACCATTACGCCCATGCCCTTGGGCCCGCCAAATTTGTGCGAAGAAAACGACACCACATCGGTCACCATCACAGTGTCTCGCACATCCAGCCAACACGCGGCCTGCACCGCATCGCTGTGCAGCACCGCACCTTTTGCCGAGCCACGCACCACACGCGCCACATCACGCATCGGTGTGATGCTGCCGACTTCGTTGTTCACGGCCATCACCGACACCACGGCAACCCGCTCACCGCGAGATGCAACGTTGTCCAACGCAAGTTGCAACTCGTCCACGTTGATGACCCCGTGCTTATCGACCGCAACGACCACGCCACCCAGATGTTCCACACAGTGCAGCACGGCATGGTGCTCGGCCGCACTGCAAACCGCGACTCCCCCATGACGGCGCACGGCCCCAAAGATTGCGGCATTGTCGCCCTCAGTGCCACCGCTCGTGAACACCACTTCACCTGGCGCACAACCCAACACTTCGGCGACGTCATCTCGTGCCTCGTCAATCGCTGTGCGCGCCGACCGCGAAAACCGATGACTGCCAGACGGGTTGGCGAACTGATCCGCTAAATACGGCGCCAGTGCTGCGATCGCCGTTTCACGCATCGGCGTGGTGGCTGCGTGGTCGAGATACGCCAGGCGCGCTCGCTCGCCGTTCATGAATGCCGAGGCTACTTCGCACATCGCGTCTCGGTTCGTGGTCTACTTGAAGCAATGGCCGAACACACGACCTACGGTGCAGCGTTTGCCGATGTGTATGACGAGTGGTACGGCCAGACCGATGATCTGGCGTTAGTCACTGCGCTATTGGGCGAACACTCACCGCGCCGCGTGCTCGAACTTGGTGTAGGCACCGGCCGAGTCGCACTGGCAATGGCCGAGATCGTTGTCTCGGCGGGTGGTCAGGTAGTCGGCGTGGATGAATCACCCGAAATGCTGAGTGTGCTTGCGTCCAAAGACCTGCGGGGGCTCGTGACCCTGGTGCGCGGCGACATGGCCAACGACCAACCCAGCGGCGAATTTGATTTGATCTTCATTTCATACAACACCTTGTTCAACTTAAGCGACACCAATCAACAAGCAACTTGCATCGAGAACGCAGCCAGGCGCCTCTCGCCCTCGGGTCGACTCATCATCGACGCTTGCATCATTCATTCGGATGCACCGACACACGGCACCACCTCCGAACAACGCGGCGATTGGCATGTGCACACCACGAGCAGTTTCGATGCCGCGACGGGCATCGTGCAAGGAACCACGGTGAGCACCCACAACGATGGTCGTCGCGTGCTGCGACCATGGCGCATCGCCTACCAATCGCCCACCGCCATTGATGCTGTCTGCGCTCGGGCTGGTCTTTCGCTGCTGGCACGCCACGCCTCGTGGCACAAGACACCGTTTGCTGATGACGCCCCGCGCCACGTGAGTGTGTTCGGCAACCTACGCTGACTGAGATGGCGGTCATCAAGGTCTCACGAACAATTGCGGCATCAGTCGAACGGGTCTGGGCCGTCGTCGAACCCGTCGAGCGGCACATCGACTGGATGGCCGATGCCGAGAGCATCACCTTCGTTGGCGATCAACAGCGCGGAGTCGGTACGAAATTTTTGTGCTTGACCAAAGTTTGGCGAATTCGGTTGACAGACCAGATGCTCATCACCCAGTGGGAGCCGCAGCGTGCGATGGGTGTGGAACACGTGGGCATCGTTACGGGAAGTGGCGTGTTCACGCTCGAAGCGATTGATGCCGACACAACGAGATTCGTGTGGGAAGAAAACCTGCGGTTTCCGTGGTGGCTGGGCGGGCCACTCGGTGCATTGATCGGTGGCAAGATCGTGTTGGCCGGCATTTGGCGCGGCAATTTGCGCCGGCTGGCTGCGTTATGCGAGCGCCCGCACTAACGCTGTTGCTGCCATCGCCGCCACCACGACCACAATGAACGGCGCGCGTCGCCAAACCGCCACGAGTGCCACCGCCAACCCGATTGCGCGGGCATCTACTACGAATTCTTGCGCCGAGGTAAACGTGTCTTTGGCTACGAGCGCCGCCAGCAAACTTGCCGGAATGAGCGCCAAACAGCGGTCCACCAGCGGCGGCATGGTGCGCCCGCCAACCACCACGAACCCCAACACCTTCAACGCATACGCAGTAGCCGAAAGCACAATCACCAACACCCACAATTGGCCGTTGCTCAGTGCAATGCCATCGACTGTTGCCGAGATCATCGTCGCACCCCGAACATCACCCCGACGACGGCAACCAAAATTGGAATACCAACCGGCACGAATGGGGTCAACGCCACCACCACGACCGCACCAGTGATTGCCGCCATCTTGCCCCTTTGGGTGCGCAAATGTGGTGCCAACATCGCAGTGAACGCCGCCGGAAATGCCGCATCAAAGCCAAACACTTGCGTGTCCAGAAACGATCCGGCAAGCGCACCAATCAGCGTGCCGAGATTCCACGTAACAAACAGTGATAATGCGGTCACCCAAAAAGCCGTACGCGCCAAGCGCGGTGTCGACTCGGCAGTGGTCATCGCCGTGGTTTCATCAATCACAAATTGAGCAGCCACCAAACGTTGCAACAGCGGCAGCTTGCGACCTTGCCCGTCATTGGCCACCCGACCAGCCAGCGCCACGCCGTACACAAAATTTCGCACGGCCAACAGCGCTGCGCCGCCGAATGCAGCACCCATCGAGCCACCGGCACCAACCACGCTCATCGCTGAGAATTGAGACGCACCCGTGAAGGTGAAAAACGACAGTGCGCACGCTTGCCACACGCTGGCACCAGCCGAAACGGCGGCTAGACCGAACGACAGCGCAGTGATGCCCACCGCACCGCCCAGCGTGAGGCTGGCATTGATGACCCGCTTGCGCTCGGCAGCAGGCGTACTCAGAGATGACGCGTCGCTCATGCCGAAATGCCACGGAGCATGTCGTCGGCTGCCGACCATGGGTCGAGCAGACCAGACACCACTTGTGCTTCCAGGGCATCCCACTTGGCACCACTGCACAGTTCGCGGGCCCGCAGCTCCAACCGACGTTCGACTATCTCGCGCAACTCCTCGCGACGACGCACTTCGCGACGACGCACAAGTTCACCGCTGGCTTGGGCATCGGCACGATGCGCCACCACCGCATCCACCAACTCAACGACACCGTGTCCGGTGGTTGCCACGGTCGAAACAATGGTGGGTTGCCATTCGCCCTCGGCAAACTCGGTGAGGTCAAGCATGGCTTGCAAATCGCGGCGGGTGGATTCCACGCCGTCGCGATCGGCCTTGTTGATGGCAAAGATGTCAGCAATCTCGAGCAACCCGGCCTTGTTGGCTTGCACGGCATCACCCCAGCCTGGGTTGACCACCACCACCGTGCTGTCTGCTTTGCCGGCAATTTCTACTTCCACCTGTCCAACGCCGACCGTTTCGACGATGACCCAGTCGTGACCGGTGGCGTCCAACAGTCGAATGGCCTCGCTCGTAGCCAACGACAAACCTCCCAGGTGACCGCGAGTTGCCATCGATCGGATGTACACCTTGTCGTCGTGCGTGTGGTCTTGCATGCGCACTCGATCACCCAAAATCGCCCCTCCCGTATATGGCGACGAAGGGTCGATTGCCAATACCCCAACTCGTGCGCCGCGAGCGCGCAACTCGCCGATCAACGCCGATGTGAGCGTGCTCTTTCCGGCCCCAGGTGCGCCAGTGATGCCCACCACATAGCCGCGACCAGCATGCGGGCTGGCAAGTCGCGCTACTTCACGCCCTTGATCTCCCCCACGTTCCGCCAACGACAACAGTCGTGCCAGCGCACCGCGGTCTCCTTTTGCTGCCGCTCCAAACAATTGGGCGGGGTCACTTGAACGACTCGCCATTGCTAAGCGATCGCGACTACTTCAGTCACACCATCCACACGATCGCGCATGATGCGCTCGATGCCCGCTTTCAGCGTTTGATCGCTGGCCGGGCAAGTGCCGCACGCGCCAACCAATGTCACCGACACGACCCCGGTCAACTCGTCGACGCTGCGCAACACGATGTCTCCACCGTCGGCCTGCAACGCCGGACGAATCACTTCGATCGTTTCTTCAACTTGACTTGTGATTGACACTTTTCACCTCGTACGGTTCAGCGCATCGGTGGGCGATGAACACCTTCTACGATAGGTGCGTGATCGCACACCAAGGTGGCTGGGACGAGATTCTGCTCGTGGCGGGGCCAATCGCTGTCATCGTGTTTGCTCTTTGGAGGGCAACCAGGCGCGTCAAACGCGAGTCACCTCAGCACCAAGACCGCTGAGGCGACCAACCAAATCGTCGTATCCACGGTCAATGTGGTGGATGTCATGCACGATGGTTTCGCCCTGGGCCACGAGGCCAGCCACCACGAGTGCAGCACCCGCACGAATATCTGGCACCCGCACCTCGCTACCGATGAGTTCATACACGCCGCGCACCGTGGCTTTGTTGCCATAGATCGCAATTGATGCGCCGAGACGACGGAATTCTTCGATGTATCGGAAGCGACCCGGGAAGAGCGTCTCGGTCACCGAACCCTCGCCACGGCTCACGCACAACATCGCCAGAAGCAATGGTTTGTAGTCGGTGGCGATGCCGGGATACGGCTCGGTGATGAAGTCGATTGCCCGCAAGCGCTCGTGTGATGTGACGCGCACGCCGTCGCGTTGTGGTGTTACTGCCACACCCATTCGGGCATAACAGTTGAGCAGTTCTTCCATGTGTTCGGTGCGTGCAGTTCGCACCACGATGTCGCCGCCTGCCACCGCCACAGCAGCCATATACGTAGCAGCCTGCACGCGGTCCGGCACGACGGCATGTTTCGTGCTCTTCAGCGAGCCGCGTTCACAGCCATGGATGATTAATCGCGAGGTTCCGACGCCCTCGATGTCGGCGCCCATGGCAATCAACATGTTGCATAAGTCCTGCACCTCGGGTTCGCGCGCTGCATTGTCGATGACCGTCACCCCACGGGCGTAGATCGCCGCAGTGAGCAAGTTTTCGGTGGCACCGACGCTCGGAATATCCAACTCAATGTTGGTTCCCTTCAACCGGTCGGCAACGGCGAAGATGTCGTACAAACCTTCTTCAACGGTGGCGCCCATTTTTTGCAGCCCCGCTACGTGCAGGTTGATTGGTCGACCACCGAAGTCGTCGCCACCTGGCCAGTTGATACGCGCTGATCCATAATGTGTCAAGAGCGGGCCAAGCACGTTGAGACTGGCGCGCATCTTGTCAAACTTCTCAAATGGCACTTCTGGTGTGATATTGCCCGAGTTGGTGAGCGACAGTTCATGCGGCCCCAACCAAGTTGATGAAACGCCGAGTGCCCCGAGGGTTTCGGCCATCGTGTGCACGTCGGTAATGGCGGGCACATTGGTGAGCACATAGTCGCCCTCGGCCAACAAGGTTGCCGCCATGAGTTTGAGCACCGAATTTTTGGCGCCAGGCACCTGCACCGAACCTGAAAGTGGGCCACTGCGCCGCACGATGATGCGTGGGGATTCGATTTTCACCACTCTCAGTATGCTCGCGCAATGCCATTGAAGGGTGAACACCGGGTGTTGTGGTTGCTGGCCTTGGCTTCTCTCCCCTTCGCATTCGTCAACACACTGTTCACCCAGACCGTCTCGTTTGCTGCCGATGATTTTGGTCGCACGGATTCTGCTATCGGTGTCGGGGCAGCCATCACGCGTTGGGGTGTCATCATCGTGCCCCCGATTGCCCTCTTTGCCGACCGCATCGGGCGGCGAACGATGCTGGTCGCTGCAGCCTGGGCAGCACCATTGTCCGCGGCCAGCGGCGCTTTAGCCCCGAACTTCGAATGGCTCGTTGTTTCACAGTCACTTGCGCGGCCATTGGCACTGGTGATCAATGTGCTCATTCTGGTGATGCTCACCGAAGAGATGTCGCGCGAAACTCGGGCCCGATCAGTCGGTCTGGTGGCCATCGCCAGCAGTGTTGGTGCCGGCGTGGCGGTTGCTGCCCTGCCGTTGGCTGATACCAGCGACGCAGGTTGGCGTTGGCTGTACTTGTTGTCGCTCATCTGGCTGCCGGTGGCATTGGTGTTACAACGGCAATTGCGCGAAACGCAGCGATTTACCCGTGTGCAAACATTTACTGACAGCGTGCCCGTAACCCGTATTTCGCGATCACGACTCACAACACAGATTGCTGCGGCGTTTTTGATCAGCGTGTTCATCGCCTCGGCCAGCGTGTATTTCGTCAACTATCTGCGTGATGAACGCAACTACGACGCGCTCATGGTGAGTATCTTCACCATCGTCACTGCGATGCCGGCTGGATTCGGGCTTATCATCGGTGGTCGCACAGCCGATCGGCGTGGCCGGCGACAGGTTGGGGCTTTTTCGTTGGCGATGGGCACGGTGCTTGTAGTCGTCGCCTTTGCTACTGCCGGGCTAACCATGTGGATTTCACAATTAAGTGGCGGGTTCTTTCTTGGAATCTCCTTCCCGGCGCTCGGTGTGTACCGCGGCGAGATGTTTCCCACTGCGCACCGCAGCGCTGGGGCAGCCACGGTGACGGCCTGCGGGCTCATCGGTGGCAGTATCGGCCTGATCGCTGCCGGTCAACTACTGGCTCGTGGCTGGAGTTATGGCGAAGTGATGGCGACGCTGGCCCTCGCGCCAATTCTGGTGATGGTGCTCGTACTCACTCAATTTCCAGAAACCGTGCACCGCGAACTCGAAGACATCACCCCCGACGTTGACGTCGTTTGAGCACACGCGCCACCGGCGTTCGCTTCGCCGGTTTGGCGGTCTTTGTAGCTGGGAGTTTTTCGACCGGCAACAGACTCACTTCAATGCTGCGCCGCGATTGCGTAAAGTCACTCACCACTAGCGACAACTGCTCACCGATTTTGAGGTGTTCACGCGGCGTGCGCGGTGCAGGTGCCGCCATTAAACGAATCGGTAGATAACCCGCAACCTCACCGATCCGCACATAGGCACCGTGCGACGCAAACGACTCGACGACCCCTTTGACCTTGGTGCCTACCGGAAACTTGGCGGCAAAGGCCTCGTACTGCTCCACGGTGTTGACAGCCGATGGTGCAGCGTTTGTCCTGGCAGCCGTCGGGCGTGGCAACTGCCGACTAGGCGGACGTGGAATGGGACGCGTTGGCGGGCGCGCAGTTGGGCGCGGTGCTGGTCGCGCACTCGGTCGCTCGGTCTGCCGACCCACCGGACGAGCAGTCGGTCGCGGTAGAGGTCGAGAAAGTGGTCGCGGAATCGGTGCAGTTTTGTTTGGCACACCACGCCGCGGTGACGACTCGCTCTTCACGCGCACGGGTAGTCGGTCAACGAACACCCACCCCACGTGTGGCACCGGCTTGCCGCCGATCAAACGGCCGTTGTCAAAAAGCCACGAGTACTGATCGTGGAATTCTTGATAACTGTCGTTCGACACGATTGTGGCATTGACCTTGTCGGCAATCATCAACACGAAACCATCGCCGCGACCAACCGCACCGGCTGGCGGCGTAACCAGTTCACCATTGGCGATGGCTTCAGAAAACTCGGAGGCTTCTTTTTTGTCGATGCGATGCCCGAAGCTTGCATCAACGACGACGGTCACCTGAGTCTTGGGAAACTCTTGCATGAATGCCAACACGGCTTCGTTCAATTGCGTGAGGCTTGGCGTGCTGCGTCCTTCGGTGGCGAGATTGCTGCCGTCCACCACCACGTGGTTGGGTATCGTTCGGGCGCCGATTTTGGCTTTTGCTACTACCACGAAACGAAAGTCGAGTCCATGAGTTCAGCGAGTTCTTGGTCGTGGACAGCCTTACTGCCAGTTGCTGGGCTGCCCGACTCGACACGCGAAACATGACGTAGGTCGTATCCGTGGTCTTTGAAGCGCCAGATGATGTGCTCAACGAAGTGCCAGGCGCCCATGTTCTCGGGCTCTTCCTGCAACCACAGCACTTCTTTGGCATTGGGATACGTCGCCAACACCGCACTGATTTGGGCTTCCGGAAACGGATACAGCTGTTCGACTCGCACGATGGCCACAGCAGCGCCACGCTTGGTGCGCTCAGCCATGGCATCCCACGCAACTTTGCCCGAGCACAACACCACGCGCCGCACCGCCGAACGATCGGCCACAAATGGGTCGTCGAGCACCTCGCTGAATGAGCCCGTCGTCAATTCGCTGATTGGCGAGCGGCTCTCTTTCATGCGCAACGGCTGTTTGGGTGCCATTACCACGAGCGGTTTGCGCACATCGCGTCGCACCTGGCGACGCAACAAATGGAAATACTGGCGAGCCGTCGTTGGATACGCAACCTGGATGTTGTCCTCGGCGCATTGTTGCAAAAACCGCTCGAGACGCGCCGATGAATGCTCAGGACCCTGGCCTTCCATGCCGTGTGGCAACAACAGAACTAAGCCATTGTGTTGGCCCCACTTGTCTTCGGCTGCGACCAAGTATTGATCGATGACCACCTGGGCACCATTCACGAAGTCGCCGAACTGGGCTTCCCACATCACGAGTGCAGCCGGGTTGGCATGGGCATAGCCGTATTCGAATCCCAGCGCTGCGTACTCCGACAACAACGAGTCATACACCCAGAACTTCGCGGCACCAGGGGCGATATTGGCGAGTGGTGCGTATTTTGTTTCGTTGAGATAGTCAACGAGCACCGCGTGGCGATGGCTGAAGGTGCCGCGACGGCAATCCTCACCGGCCAGCCGCACTGGTGACCCCTCGAGCGTGAGGGTGCCAAACGCGAGTGCTTCGGCCGTTGCCCAATCCACATCGCCGTCGTTTTCATACATCTCTCGTCGGGTTTCGAATTGGCGTAACAACTTCGGGTGCACGGTGAAATCATCTGGGTAGCGGTTGAGTGCAGCGAATACCTGATCAAGTATCGCTCGCTCGACACCGGTTGTCACGTGTGGCAGCACACCAAGTGGCTTCGGTGGTGGTGGCACTTTGGTGACTTCCCGAGCATGGGCACGAGTGTCGTCAAGTGCTGATTGCAGTTTCGCCTGATAGTCCGCCAGCACTCGCTCGGCATCTTCGACGCTTACATCGGCACGCTTCACCAGAGTTTCTAGATACAACTTGCGCACGCTGCGACGCTCGGCAATTGCTTTGTACATGAGCGGCTGGGTGTAGCTCGGGTCGTCACCTTCGTTGTGGC
>SYEA01000033.1 GCA_005800965.1 Actinomycetota bacterium
GAACCTGCGACCCCTGGCGCCGGAGGCCAGTGCTCTATCCGCTGAGCTACGAGGGCAATGCTTGCTTTGTTTGCCCGACGCTATCCGAGTGCAATAGGCAACAATGAAGGGGTGATGATTGTGGCTACTTCTCTGACTGCTGCGACGAGCAGCACAGTGCCCAAAGAGTTCTGTCGATGACCGACGTTGCAGCAGTGGTCGTTGAACGAGTTGCTGCGCTCGTTGCTCGACTGCACCCGCAGGTGGCTGGCAATCTTGATATGGCAGCGCGCCCGAGCGAGCATGCCGACGCACAGGTGAATGTGGCGTTGGGGTTGGCAAAACAACTCGGCAAAAACCCGCGCGAAGTTGCCCAGCAGCTGGCTGATCAACTCGACCTCAGCGGCATTTGCACCAAAGTCGAAGTTGCTGGCCCGGGGTTTTTGAATCTGACCTATGACGACGCACACCTGGCCAAACTGCTCAAAGATGTTGCCGCTGACCCGCGACTTGGTCTGCGCCGCGCCGAAGTTGCCGAAACAGTCGTCATCGACTACTCGGCGCCGAATGTGGCCAAAGAAATGCATGTCGGACACCTTCGTTCAACGGTCATCGGCGACGCATTGGTGCGCATGTGCGAAGCCGTCGGGCACCGCGTGATTCGCGAGAACCACATCGGCGATTGGGGCACACCATTTGGCATGTTGATCGAACATTTGGTGGACCTCGGCGAAGTTGATGCGGCCCGTGAATTGTCAGTGGGCGACTTGGACGGTTTTTACAAACAAGCACGCGCCAAATTCGAAGCGTCGCCTGAGTTTCAAGAGCGTGCTCGCGCCCGCGTGGTGGCGCTGCAGGGCGGTGACCAAGACACGCTGCGGCTTTGGGAACTGCTCGTGGCCCAGAGCGCACATTATTTTGCAACTGTTTATGAAAAACTTGATGTGCGTCTTGAGGCCAGCGACCTGCGCGGCGAAAGTGTCTACAACGATTTGCTAGCCAAAGTTGTTGAACGGCTCAGTGCGGCAAAATTGCTGGTCACCAGCGACGGTGCCGAGGTGGTGTTTCCGGAGGGTTTCACCAATCGCGAGAATGAACCTCTGCCACTCATCATTCGCAAAGGGGACGGTGGTTATAACTACGCCACCAGCGACCTCGCCTGTGTAATTGATCGTGTCGAACGTTTGCACGCCACATTGATGTTGTACGTGGTTGGCTCGCCACAAGCCCAACACCTGGCAATGATCGAGGCCGTCGCCAAAGCCGCAGGCTGGTTGCCGCCGACATCGCGAATGGTGCACGTCGCTTTCGGCAGTGTGCTTGGTAACGATCGCAAAATGTTGAAGAGCCGCACGGGCGATTCGGTAAAGCTGGTGGATTTGTTAGACGAAGCAGTGCAGCGTGCCGCGGCGTCGATTGCCGAAAAAAACCCAGAATTGCCCGAGGCGCAACGCAACGCGGTCGCGCGGATGATCGGCATCGGGGCAGTCAAGTACTCAGACCTCTCCAGTGATCGCGTGAAGGATTACGTGTTCGACTGGGAGCGCATGCTGTCGTTTGACGGCAACACGGCCCCATACTTGCAATATGCCCATGCCCGCATCTGCAGCATCTTTCGCCGGGCAAATGTTGAGCGCACAGCAACTCGCACCGCCACCATCAGCCTTGGTCATGCAAGCGAACGTGCGCTTGCCTTGTGGCTGTTGCAGTACGACTCGGCCGTATGGGATGCTCTCGAGCGCTATAGCCCGCATCGTTTGTGCACCTACTTATACGAGCTCTCCACTCGGTACACGTCGTTTTATGAGCATTGCCCCGTGTTGAAAGCAGAGAGCGACGAGTTGCGTTTGAGCCGTCTGGCGTTGTGTGACCTGACGGCCCGCACGCTGGCTGACGGGCTAGCACTATTGGGCATCTCTTCACCGGAGCAAATGTGAGTCGCGTTAGTCGTCACCTGCTGCCTGACACGGCCGAAGTTGTCGATGGTCGACTGCGGATTGGCGGTTGTGATGTGCACGATTTGGCAGCCACGCACGGCACACCGCTGTTTGTGTACGACGAAGCACATTTGCGGGCTCGCTGTGCCGAAGCCGTTCGCGAGTTTGGGGCCGACGCCGTGGTGTACGCCACCAAGGCATTTTTGTGCACCGCAATGGCGCGTTTAGCCCACGAAGAAGGTTTGCTGCTCGATGTTGCCACGGGTGGTGAGCTGTTCGTGGCCCGCAATGCCGGTGTGCCGGCGTCGCGCTGTGTGGTGCACGGCAACAACAAGAGCACAGCCGAGTTGCGCGAAGCCATGGCCGCAGGTGTGCGCCACATCGTGGTGGATAGTTTCGACGAGCTTGACCGCATTGACGCCTTAGTTGCGAGCGGCTTACCCGCACCGCGCGTGCAGTTGCGCATCACTCCGGGGGTTTATGTACACACCCACGAGTTCGTGAGTACGGGGCAGAACGATTCGAAGTTTGGTTTCAACCTGGGCAACGGTGATGCGCAGCGAGCAATTGATCGTGCGCGCTCGTCGGGCTCGGTGCAGCTCGTGGGTATCCACTGTCATATCGGCTCGAATGTGTTCGAGACTGCTAACTTCACCAAGGCAGCCGAGGTAATGGTGGCATTCGCCAATCAATGTGCGCTGCCCGAACTTACGTTGGGTGGCGGTTTGGGTGTGGCGTATCTCAACGATGAACATGCACCGACCATTACGCAGTGGGCGAGTGCACTACGTGCAGCCACCACAAGTTTGCGCGCGGGCACGAAAGTGTTCGTCGAACCAGGCCGCGCCATAGTTGCATCGGCAGCGCTCACGCTCTATGAGGTGGGCACCATCAAGCCGATTCCCGGCGTGCGCACGTATGTGGCGGTGGATGGCGGCATGAGTGACAACCCGCGACCTGTGCTGTACGGAAGCGGCTACGAAGCATTTGTGCCGGCACGCTGCGAGGCAGACCGCACGTTGGCGGCTCGACTGGTGGGCAAACACTGCGAGAGTGGCGATGTGTTGATTGCCGAAGCCGTGCTGCCTGCTGATCTGCGAGTCGGTGACGTGATTGCCACACCAGTAACCGGCGCATACGGGCACTCGATGGGCTCTAACTACAACAAGGTTCCCCGACCCGCCGTGGTGTTCGTGCACGACGCCACAGCACGCGTGGTGGTGCGTCGTGAAACCTACGAAGATCTCGTGCGCAACGACGTCACCGATAGCGTTTAGTGCATGGCGAAGGCCGCTAATTCGCCGCATGGTGATCTCTCCACGATTCGAATTGGCGTTGTCGGGCACGGTGTTGTGGGCTCTGCCTTCACCGCCCTTGTTGCCCGCCAGCGCGACGTAATTGCCGCTCGCACTGGTGTGTCGCTGGATGTGGTGCGTATCGCGGTGAGCGATGCAGGCAAGCATCCAACGCAGGTGGGTGGCGCCGATGTGGTCACCGACGCAATGGCGGTGGCGACAGCCAAGGATGTCGACTTGGTGGTCGAGGTAATGGGTGGCACCACTTTGGCTGGCGAAGTGATTCGCGCCGCACTCGAAGCCGGCAAGCCAGTGGTAACTGCCAACAAGGCATTGCTGGCAGCCCGCTCGGCAGAGTTTTTTAAGATTGCCGACGAACGCGGTATCGACCTGTTGTTCGAAGCCGCCGTCTGTGGTGGCATTCCACTCATTCGCCCGTTGCGCGAAAGCCTGCGCGGAGAGCCGATTCGACGCGTATTGGGCATCGTGAATGGCACCACGAACTTCATCCTCACCAAGATGACCGAAGATGGCCTTGACTATGGCAGTGCGTTGCGCGGCGCTCAGCAATTGGGATACGCCGAGGCCGACCCGACGGCCGACGTCGAGGGTTTGGATGCCGCAGCCAAAATTGCGATCGTCGCCAACTTTGCGTTCGGTGTGCACGTCGTGGCTGACGACGTGTCGGCAGAAGGCATCAGCAAACTGAGCGCTGGTGACATTGCCATGGCCCACAAATTTGGCTACGTCATCAAACTGCTTGGTGTCGCCGAGTGCGATGTGCAGTCGGGTGCAGTAAGCGTGCGGGTGCACCCAGCCTTGGTGCCACTGAAGCACCCATTGGCCGCAGTGCGCGAAGCCTTCAACGCTGTGCTGGTCGAAGGCGAAGCATCAGGTTCGCTCATGTTTTATGGGCGTGGCGCCGGTGGCGACCCAACGGCATCGTCAGTGCTCGGCGATGTTATTGATGCGGCTGTCAACTTGCGCAAGGGCACGCATGCTCCACTGGGCACTTTTGCCAAGGCGATGTTTACTTCGGTCGATGACACCCGCAGCGAATTCATGCTGACCCTGGAAGTTGCCGACAAACCCGGCGTGCTGCACGCTGTTACTGGGGTGTTTGCTCGTAACAAGGTGAGCATTCGTGCCGCTGAACAAGACGGCATCGGTAATGATGCGCGACTCGTGTTCCTTACTCACGATGCACGAACCGCCGACATGAAGGCCTGCCTCGACGAATTCCATCGTCTGGATGTGGTGAGCAAAGTGGGTGGTTTCATTCGCATCATCGGTGACTAATCGTCCAGTCATGAACTATGTCTCTACGCGTGGTGCTGCACCAACGCTAAATTTCTGCGACACGTTGTTGGCCGGTTTGGCCAATGATGGTGGGTTATATGTGCCCCAAACCTGGCCCACGGTGGCCCACGGTTCGCCAGATGCTTCGTTCGCCGTGCGGGCAGCCCAGATTCTTGCGCCGTTCGTTGGTGATGAGATTCCGCCGGCAACGCTCGAAGCATTGTGTCGCCGGGCCTACGGCAGTTTTCGTGACCCACTCGTAGCACCACTGCGTGAGATGGGTGAAAACCGGTGGCTACTCGAGTTGTTTCATGGGCCAACGCTGGCGTTCAAAGATGTCGCCTTGCAGCTCATCGGGCAATTGTTCGATCACGTGTTGCAGGCCCGTGGCGAACGCATCACCGTGGTAGGGGCAACCAGTGGTGATACGGGCTCGGCTGCGATTGACGGGGTCAAGAGCTGCCGCAATGTGGCGATGGTGATTTTGTATCCGCAAGGTCGCATTAGTGAGGTGCAGCGACGCCAAATGACCACCGTGGACGCAGCCAATGTGCATGCTCTGGCTATTGATGGCACGTTCGACGACTGTCAAGACCTCGTGAAGGCGATGTTCAACGACGCGCCGTTTCGTGCCACGCATCATTTGTCGGCGGTGAACTCCATCAATTGGGCTCGCGTGATGGCGCAAGTGGTGTATTACTACACGGCCATCGAGCAGCTACACGCCGTCGACTCGGCGCCAGTTTCGTTCAGTGTGCCGACCGGAAATTTCGGCAACGTGTTGTCCGGTTGGATCGCGCGCCAACTCGGCGCGAATGTCGGGCATCTCATCGTGGGGTCGAACAGCAACGATATTCTCACTCGATTTTTTGAAACCCAGCAGATTACCACGGCCCCGGTGGTACCAACATTGAGCCCCAGCATGGATATCGGTGTGTCGAGTAACTTTGAGCGCTTGTTGTTCGAAATGAATGGCCGCGATGGGGTAGCAACTGCCGACCAGATCGCCACCTTTCGCACGACCGGAAACCTGGCTGTGACCGCCGACCAATTCGGCACATGGATTCGCCCGATTTTTCGTGGCCAGCGCTGTTCGGACGCGCAGACCACGGCGATGATCGCTGCGACGTATCGCGATCACGGTGTGCTCGTTGACCCACATACCGCAGTGGGCTTGGTGGCCACGCAAGCCTGTGCCACACCCGATGAACCAGTTGTCACGCTCGCAACGGCCCACCCCGCCAAATTCGCCGATGCCGTCGAGCATGCAACGGGGGTGCGCGCAGAGCTACCCGAGCATTTGGCCGACCTGCTGACACGACCCGAACGGTTTACCTCGGTGCCCAACGATTTGGCGGCCGTGCAGCGATTTGTTGCGAGCGTGTCGGCGACACGGTAGAGTGAAAGTGCTCGGTGCAGCCGAGCATGCCCTACGCAGTCAAGTCTCTGACGCGAAAGCATTGTTGATGGGTGTCGCCCTCAAACGTCGCCCTGAAAGAAGGACACCGTGGCAGCCCCACAGCTTGGTCGAGCACAACTCGAAGAAAAAGATCGAGATGATTTGGCACAAATTGCCACGGCACTTGGCATCAAAGGTGTCGCCAAAGCAACTCGAGAGTCATTAATCGGAAAAATCCTGGAGGAAACCATGGTCACCGAACCCAAACCATCAGCCACCCCGAAATCGTCGGCTAAGTCGACCGATAAAGTTGCGGCAAAACCCGCAGACCAGGCGCCGCTGGGTGCCGACGGTGAGGCCCTTGCTGAGTGGGAAGTAGAACTCGCTGAACACGAAGGCACCCCGATTGCCGCCGACGCCCGAGTGCGACCTGAGCGCAGCGGTGACACACGCAATGATCGCAATGATCGTGGGGATCGCAACTTCCGCGACCGTAATTCCGGTGACCGTAACTCTGGC
>SYEA01000034.1 GCA_005800965.1 Actinomycetota bacterium
CTATCGTGCTCGATTTCGTCATGACGAAACCCCCGCTACGAATCTTAGGATGATGAACATGGCCGCTGCATCTTCGTCGCCAGGGTCGATGCCCACAGCGCCAATCAAGCTGTTTGCGTCGGACAACGTGGCCGGCGCTCACCCCGCTGTGCTCGAGTCGTTGGTTGCGGCCAATAGCGGGCATGCACTCGCCTACGGCACCGATGTGCACACGCAGCGCGCCGAGCAGGCGTTCAGTGATTTGTTTGGTCGTGATGTGCGCACCTTGTTTGTGTATGGCGGCACGGGCGCCAACGTCTTGGCATTGGCTTCGCTGCTGCAGCCAGCGGAGTCGGTTATCTGCACTGACTGGGCTCACATTCACGTCGACGAAACCGGTGCCCCCGAAAAAATACTCGGCGCAAAACTGCTGGATCTCCCCTGCCCAGACGCCAAGCTCACACCCGATCAAGTGCGCTCAGCAGCCCGTGCTCGTGGCAACCCGCATCATGCTCAACCAGGCGTGGTGTCGCTCACCCAACCCACTGAACTTGGCACGCTGTACAGCGCCAAAGAGGTGCGCGCAATCTGTGATGTAGCGCACGAGTTGGGTCTGTTGGTGCACATGGATGCAGCGCGTATCGGTAACGCCACAGCAGCGCTGGGTGGCAGCCGTGAAGCGCTTCGTGCCTTCACTGTTGATGCGGGCATCGATGTGTTGTCGTTTGGTGGCACGAAGGCGGGCATCGTGTTTGGTGAGGCCGTGGTGTGGTTCAACCCGCAACATGCTGCGCGGGCACAGTACCTTCGCAAAAACGTGACGCAATTGCATTCCAAGATGCGATTCATATCTGCCCAATATTCGGCGCTGTTGGCCAACGATCTGTTCATCGAGCTCGGAGCCTCGGCCAATGCGGCCGCCCTCTCGTTGTATGAGGCAACCAAACACCACGTGTCGCTCGGCTTCACGACTCCCCCAGCGGTCAACAGCATGTTTCCGACCCTGGTGGACCCCGCCAAAACTCGCCTGCAAGAGTGGTCCTTTTTTTGGGACTGGGATCAAGACGCCCACCAGGTGCGCTGGATGACCGCCTGGGACGTGTCGGGTGAGGATGTAGCGCAGTTTGCCTCAGGCGTTGCCGCAGTTCTGGGTGGCCCAGATAGGCCAACTCGGCCGGTGTAGCGGCTAATTGACTGGTTGGTTAGTTCTGGTCTAGCCTGCCTCGTGAGCGGTCAACCCGCTGTCGAGGAGGCAAGATGTCCACACTTGATTTCAAGTTTCGCGCCGAAACTAACGACGACTGGATGGAGTTCGGCTCGTGTCGCGGGCTTTCCGATATTTTCTTTGCTCCACTGGCTGAGCGCCCTCAGACCCGCCATCGTCGTGAAGACAAGGCTCGTACAGTGTGTTTGCAATGTCCGGTGCTCGAAACCTGCCGCGAGTTCGCACGCGCGCATCGCGAATATGGTTTTTGGGGTGGCGAAAGCGAAGAAGAACGCCACCAGGCCGGGTATCGCTTGATTGCACCAATTGGAGTGCGCGCCTAGGCAACAAGTTCTTCCTGCAGGGCTGGTCGCAATGACCATCCATCCACAGCCCCACCCATTGATCGGCGACGCCGAGCACATCGTGCGTGAGGCCTGGGCCGATTATGCACGCCACGCGGCAGATGCCCGCAGCATCGGCGCGCTCCACGAGATGAGCGCTCATGTTTCTACGAACCGAGTGTTTCAGATTCACTTCACTGACGCCAGCACGTTGGTGGCCAAGGTGTCGTCGTATGGCTCGTATTTTTTGTTTGCCGAAGACCATGATCGCCTGGCGCGCTGCAGCTCATTGCTTCGACACGGCAGATGGGCGGGTTTCTTGGCCGACGTCTTGACCCTCGACAAGCGCCCATACACCTGGTACGACGGTCGACGTTGGTGTGCGTTTTATGGTGAGGTGCAACGCGCTGAATCACTCCCCCGCGTGTTATCGAGCGCCGATGTTGGCGCCTTGGCGCGCGAGATTGCCAGGTTTCATCATGCGTGCCGGGAAATATCGAGTGCCCTGCCGAGCGTGTCCAACTCGGTCAAGGGTGATGCCATCCACTTGCTGGACCAGCTCACGAACCCTTTTGCGTCACGCAACTTTGATCTGCCTTCCGAAGACATCGGGGTGCTGGTGCGATTCACTCACGAGTTGCTAGTACATCTTGAGGCCGTGCACTACGACGAATGGGACAAGATTCCCATCCTGGTCGACTGGAACCTCGGCAACTTCAGCGTGGTACGCGACAACGAAGAACTCCGATTGTTCTCGCGATGGGACTACGACTGGTTTCGGGTTGAGTCGCGCCTCCTGGACTTCTATTTCTTATCGCGGGTGTCATCCAGCACGGGTGACCGCACCTCGTTCACGTATTCGCCACACACGTTGACCGAACCACGGTTCTTGGACTTCATTCGGGCCTATCACGCCATCAACCCGCTTAGCCGCCGTGACGTGGAGTTCTTGCCGTATGCCTACCGAATCTTCATCCTCAACTATGTGATTCGCGAAGGAGCCCGCTTCTTTCGTGCCGACTTGTGCTCGCAGTTTCGTCGCGACGCAGCCCGGCAGTATTTGGATGCTTCTACGCGGCTTGACTTGCGGCCCCTGCTGGAAATCGTCGATGCATAGGGCAGGTCAACAGCTGGCTGGGCGGAGCTCAGTCAATGCGTCGTAGCTCGCGTCGGAAACGCTCGGTGCGTTGCACATAGTTGTTGGCGCCGTACACGATGTCTTGTGATCGTGCGCGGTTTTCTTTGATAACGGCTGGGCTGCCAACGGCCAATGCATTGGCGGGTACCAAGGTGTCGTTGAGCACCACCGAGTTGGCGCCAACTATCGCACCACTGGAGATGCGGGCTCGGTGCAACACGATGGCGCCAGAACTTACCTGGGCACCGTCTTCGATGATGCATGCTTCAAGATGCGCCAGATGTCCGATCAAACAATCATTGCCAACAGTGGTCGGCCATTCCAGGGTGGTGTGTACGACGGTTCCGTCTTGAATGCTGGTGCGGGCCCCAATGCGAATCTCGCCGTCATCGCCGCGCAATACCGCGGTGGGCCACACGCTGGATTGTGGGCCGATGAACACCGAGCCGATGATGACGGCGTCGGGGTGGATAAAAGCCGTGGTATCGATGGTGGGCTCCTGTGAGCCAAGTGCGTAGATGGGCATGAAATAGTTCTACTAGCGTGGTCTGCTCATGACACGGCGAATGGACATTGAAGTCACCAGCACTCGCCCCGACGGCACATTTACTTGGCGTCAGGCTGGCGCAAAAGCACCCAAGGGCGCCGGTGGCGCTGACGTGCTTCCTGCCGATGCAAAAGTCGGTGACGTGTTGCGTGCCGAAATCGACATGGACATGGATGGCCCAGTCGTTGTTTCGCTGAGCCAGGTCAAGCAACGTGAGCGCAATGTGAGACTGCTCACCATCACTGGTTCGGGAGCCGAGTTCAAGCCTGTCACTGAAGTGTCGACCAACCGTCGTTCGAAAGGCGGCGACAAGCGTGGTGATAAGCGCGGCGACAAACGCAGTGACAAACGGGGCGACAAGCGCACAGACAAGCGCAGTGACAATCGTGGTCCGGCGGACACCAGTCGTGCCAGTGGCCCAGGTGCACCGCGTCGTCAGTTCACTCCTCCCCCACCTGTTTTGGCCAAGCGCCCACGAGCTGCGCGTCTGCACCCATTGAACGTTCACCGCAAAGCCGTGCTCGAAGCACTGAAGCCTGAGGAACGCGTCTTGGCCGAAAAGGCACTTGCTGGCGGCATCGGAGCCGTGCGCCAAGCCGTCAACAAACAAAACGCGCTGCTCGTAAAAGACGGAAAGCCCAAGATCAACTCTGACAGCTTGGTCAACTTGGTGGTCGAAATGTTGCCGCGCTTGCGGGTTGCTGAATGGCAAGACAGCGTTGAAGCCGTAGAAAAGATTATCGAAACTGTCGACCTGCGTGACTTGCGAGCTGTCGTTGCGCGTTCGAACGACCCAAGTTTGATGAAGGACGCATCGTTGGCAGAAAAACGTGAGATGTTGCGTGCAGCGCTCGAGCGACGACAGGCAGCCGAAATGCAAAATTGGGTGGACGACTTGCGTGCTGCCGTTGATGTGGGTCGCATTGTGGCGGCGCTCAAGATCGCTGCTCAGCCACCCAAGGCTGGTTCGCGCCCACCCGACGACCTTCGCCCACGCCTCGTGGCGTTGACGCTCGAGCAATTGTCGCCGCTCACCACCAGCGATCGTTGGGTGATCGTGCTCGAGGCCTTGGCATTTGCGCCAATCCACAACGAAGTAGTGCCCACGGGTGTGCCGGCCACTGTCTCGCCAGAGCTCACTGCAACCGTCCAACGTTTGGCCCCAGCGATACCGCGCATTGCTGCTCTGTTCGGTGTGGAGATTGGGCCAAAAGCGCAGATGCCACGTCCGCTGCGCAACGAATGGCGCGACAAGAAGGCCAAGACCACCAAGAAGCCAGCGGCCAAGCCAGCAACCAAGCCGACTGCTCCACCAGCGACTGTGCCTGCCGGAGCCCTGCCAGTTGAAGCCGCAGCACCCGAAGTTGCAGCACCCGAAGTCGCGACAGTTGAAGACGTGCCAGTAGAGAACACAGCAATCAGCGACAACTAGGCTGACGCGCATGTCAGATGCGCAAATTGTTACTTACGAAGTCACCGGCAAAGTTGCCGTCATCACGCTGAATCGTCCAGATGCCCGCAACGCGGTGAACGGCGATGTCGCAGCCGGGCTCGAAGCAGCCATCGACAAACTCGAAGCGGACGACAATGTGTGGATTGCGATCTTGCAAGCCAATACCACTGGGCAGGAACGGCCGGTGTTTTGTGCCGGAGCCGACTTGAAGGCAATCAACTCGGGCAAAGCTGCAGATCTCAATACGCGTCGAGGGGGTTTCGCTGGCTTCGTGTATCGCGAACGCAAAAAGCCCGTGATTGTGGCAGTTGATGGCTTGGCCACCGCTGGTGGATGTGAGATCGTGCTTACTGCGGACATGGTCGTGGCCAGCACTCGCTCGGCGTTCGGGTTGGCCGAAGTCAAGCGCAACCTCATTGCTGGCGCTGGCGGCCTATTTCGCTTGCCGCGCATCATTGGGCGCAACGCAGCGATGGAAGCAATCTTGACCGGCGACCCCATCCCCGCTCAACGCGCCTACGAGTTGGGTTTAGTGAATCGTTTGTGTGAGCCAGGCAAGGCTCAAGAGGCCGCAATGGCCCTGGCCTTGCAGGTGTGCACATCGGCGCCGGTTGCAGTGTGGGAGAGCCGCAAGATCGTTTTGGCTTCGGATACTGCCGACGATGCCACATTGATTCAGATGACCAATGAAGGCTTCGGTCGCGTGTTGCAGAGTGAGGACACCAAAGAAGGCCTCAGTGCA
Source organism: Actinomycetota bacterium (assembly GCA_005800965.1). Lineage (GTDB taxonomy): Bacteria > Actinomycetota > Acidimicrobiia > Acidimicrobiales > Ilumatobacteraceae > F1-60-MAGs027. The sequence goes on from SYEA01000034.1 coordinate 5,408, forward strand.
TTCATTGAAAAGCGCCCACCCAATTGGACTGGTCGCTAACTTTGCTCGCTAACTTTGCTCGCTAACTTTGCTCGCTAACTTTGCTCGCTAACTCTGCCCGTTTAGTCCGCCCGGTTCGGCACTAGTCAAGTGCCGAGGTTGCAACAATCAATCGCGCCGTGAGGCCGTTTCGTTCATAGAGGTTCTTGGTATCGCGATCGCCTGGTAGCGACAATGCGTCTATCCGCACACAGTTGGCGTGACGGGCATGTTGCTTGGTTGCATTGATGAGCGCATCACCCATACCGACTCGGCGGGCTCGCGCCGTGACAAAAACGCGCACGACCGTAGCAATATTGCTGCCAGCCACACTCGAGACTCGCACCGTTGCAAAGCCAACGACCACGCCGTCCACTTCCACGATGAGCGTGAATCCCCCGGCCCCATCGCCAATAAACGAGATGGGTTGTTCGGCAAAGAAGGCACTGGCTCCGCGAGCCCCGGCATTGTTGCCCTGCGCCTGTTGCTCTAGTTCTTGGCAGGCTTGCGCATCAGCCGTGGTGGCGATGCGCACTGACGGGTTCATCAGCAACGTCAGTGCTGTTTACCGCTGAAGCGCTTGCTGATCTCGCGGGTTCCAAAACGCAGGGTCATCTCGCCCAGGGCTCGCAACTGGTTGAGTCGTTGAGACACCGTCACATTGTTGCCCACGCTCACATCCCCGATATTCTGCAGCACCTGCTGGGCAAGCACGATAGGAACACCAACTAGTGCTTCAGCAATTGCTTTTGC
>SYEA01000035.1 GCA_005800965.1 Actinomycetota bacterium
CTACCGAATGAGTGCGTCATCTTCAGAGAATGAGCGTGTCGGCTTCGGCGCCACCACCCACCAGCGTGAGCTTTCCTTCGTCATTCACGTGCAGGGTGGTAATCGACGCGTTGTCGAGGCTGCGAAACATGACCCGGTCGTCGCCTGTGGCTGCACCGATGAGCGCGTTGATGGCGATGAAGTGTGAAAACGCAATGGTGTTACGGCGCACGGCACTCGCCCACTGCACGAGTTGAGAGTGAAAGTTGCGATACACCTCGCCGTGCGTGGCAAACACCTGCGCCCAAGTTCCGGCCATGACCTCGCGCAACCACTCGGTGCGATCAACTAGGGCCACACCTGCGGGCGAAGGAATCTCGGCAATCCGTGGCTCGATGCGCGCTACTTGACCAGTGATTTTGGTGTACGCATCTGCGGTCTCGCGGCAGCGCCGCAGCGGGCTCGACACCACGTCGACATCGGTGACGCTCCACTTGGTGTCTTGCAATAACGCTGCCAGCCGCGACGCCGTGGCAGCAGACTGCTCGCGCCCTAGGTCGTCGAGTTCGGGGTCGAGTGAGGTATCCCAGCCCGCGGCGGCCCGCCCATGGCGAACCAAATAGAGCAACGTCATTTCATGAACAACGTCATGCGTCGAGCAGCGAAGCCACTCGTGATGGTGCCGGCGCCCCGACTCGAATGAACCACTCGGTGCCGAACGCACGCCGAAACGACTCGTCAGACAACTCGGTGGCAAAACCTGTGTCGCTGAACTGGCTGGCGTGTGCGGCAATCGCCCGGCGCTTGGCATCCACATGGGCACTCACATCAATGTGGTGGGTGATGGTGGCCTCGGGTTCGCCCATCGGGTTGCCGTCGTCGGCGGGCTCGCGCGGGTCGAAGTCGTTGTCACCGCCGTTTGCTTTTGACCACTCGAACTGTTCGGCGAAAAAGTCGCGATTCAGCGTTACTTCAAACAGATTCCTCACATCGGCGAGTTGGGCAGCGCGATGCCCCACCTTGTGCACGTGCACGTGGTCGGGGTGGCCATAGTTGCCATGCCAGTCATAGGTCACGAGCACAAACCGATCGGTGCCCTGTTGTTCTTCTTTGATGATGCGCACCAAGCGCGCCGCAGCCTCGTCGACATCCGAGCGAATGAAAGCGCCGTCAGCGTCGTTCTGTGGCCAGCCCGTCATGCCACTGTCGACATAGCCGAGCCATTCGTAGCGCGAGACACCAAGAATCTTGCAAGATGCAGCAAGCTCGTCACGTCGTCGCGCAAGCAGTTCGGCGGGTGTTGCAATATCGGCAGGCCGCTCGCCGTGCTGGCCGTCGGTGGCGGTTACGAGCACCAGCCGATGGCCGGCCGCTGCGTATTTGGCAATGGTGCCACCACTAATGAGGCATTCATCATCGGGGTGGGCGTGCAAAAAAAGAATCGTGGCCATTGGCGATTATGCCTGACGTATCGCGCCAGAGGCGATGAGTGTTTCAATGCGCACAGCATCGACACCCCAATCCGTCAGCACGGCTCGTGTGTGCTCGCCCGCGTGCGCAGGTGCAGTTGGCAAGTTGGTGGCCGTGCGCGAATATCGCGGTGCGGGTGCAGGTTGGGTGACACCGGCAACCTCGATGAACGTGCTACGGGCCACGTTGTGCGGATGCTGGGCGGCTTCGCTCATGCGCAACACCGGCGCATAACACACATCGGTGCCTTCCATAATTTCGTTCCACTGCGCGCGGGTTTTGGTTTTGAACACTTCGGCCAGTTTGCGCTTGAGTGTCGGCCACTGGGCTTTGTCCATCTGTTTGGTGAAGTCTGAATCGCCCGTCAGCCCCGTCTTTTCCAACAGCAACGCATAGAACTGTGGCTCAATCGAACCAATCGACACCCATTCGCCATCGGCACACTCGAACACGTCATAAAAGTGGGCTCCGGTGTCAAGCAAGTTGGTGCCGCGTGCATCTTCGTTGAACATCCCGACGTTCTTGAACGCCCAGAACATGCTCATAAGCACCGCCGAGCCATCCACCATTGCTGCGTCGACCACTTGTCCCTTGCCCGAGCGCTGCGCTTCGAGCAACGCACACACCACCCCGTAGGCCAACAACATGCCGCCGCCACCAAAGTCGCCCACCATGTTGAGTGGCGGTGTGGGCGGCTCGCCAGCGCGACCAAAATGTGCGAGTGCGCCCGCGAGTGCGATGTAATTGATGTCGTGCCCAGCTGAAACTGCGTACGGGCCTTCTTGCCCCCAACCCGTCATGCGTCCGAACACCAACTTGGGGTTGCGCGCCAAACACACCTCGGGCCCCACGCCGAGACGCTCCATCACACCAGGGCGAAAACCTTCAATCACCACATCGGCTTGCTCAACGAGCGACAACAGTGTTTCAACACCGTCGGCATGTTTCAGGTCAAGCGCAACATTGCGACGCCCGCGCAGCATCACATCCCAATGTGGGCCCGTCGCTTCGTCGCGCACTGCCTGCACGCGATCCACTCGCACTACTTCGGCACCCATGTCGGCAAGCATCATTGCGGCAAATGGCCCAGGCCCAATGCCGGCAATTTCTAAGATGCGCACACCGCGCAGCGGGCCAGCCATTACGAGTTACTTCTGCAACGTAAAACGCGTGATGGTGTCGACAATCTGACCCCACAGCGGCTGCGGCATGTCATGACCCATGTCGTCGACGATGACAAGTTGGGCTCCGGGAATGAGTTCGGCGGTGCGCTTGCCAGCCCCGGGAGCAATCAAGGTGTCGTCGGTGCCGTGCAATACCAGCGTGCGCACGTTGAGAGCACGGAGCGCTTCGGTGCGACGACCACTGGCATAAATTGCAGCGAGTTGTCGCGGTGTGCCCGCCGGATAGAACGATCGATCAAAATCGCGTGCAGCGTTCTGGCGCGACAACTTGGCATCACGATATTTTTTGGACTGAAACGCCTGATACACCAAAGCGTGCTCAATGAACCCGGCGCGATCAGTTGGTGGAATCGACATCAACGCTGTCATTGCTTCGGGTGTCGACTCCATTGTTTCGGGCTCACCAGACATTGACATCACCGAGACGAGTGATGCGGTGCGTGTCGGA
>SYEA01000003.1 GCA_005800965.1 Actinomycetota bacterium
GGTGCCGATTTTTTGTCCGGATGCAACACGTTGCCCCGATTTCACCATCAACCGCCCGAGATGTGAAAAGTAATAGCGCACGAAGTCGTCGCCATGCAGGGTGATCGTCAACCCACCGCGGGTTCCTGGCTCGTCCACTTTCGCATCCCAGGTATCAATGTCTCGTACTGCGTGGATTACCCCCGAGATGGGTGCGCGAACAAGCTGTCGGCAGCCAGTCAAATCGGCAGCGGGGTAGTCGAGATGATCTCGTGGGTAAAACACGTTGGGCCCGGATACCGGAAACGTATACACCCACTCGCTGCGTTTTTTGCGCTGAGGGTCTGGGGCAGGAGTGTCCGTGGCAGCATTGCCACCACCTGACGAGACAGTGTGTGGCACCAGAGTGGAAGCGGTTGTCGCGATGATCACGACAGCCCCCCACATGTCGCTACTTTTTCTTCCAGCCCGTTGGGCAGCGGGTGGCAGTGAACTTTTTGACGGTCTTGCCCTTGACGCAGGTGATGGCTTTGGTTTTTGCAGCCGGAGTCTTGGTTATGCCCACGTCACCACCCTTGGTGGTATCGGCAATGCGCATCGTTGCCCGCTTGATGGTGAACGTGTTGTTTAACCCACCGGCGGCGTAGTAGACGCGAAATACATTTGGTGACACCTCGTAGCCAGTTGGGTCGAGCCGACCAATATCAGTCTTGGTCAGTACCTGCGGCTTGGCCCACGTCAGGCCGTCATTAGAAGTTGAAACGAAGAGTTGTTGCACTTTGCGGGCCCCTGACGTGGTGGTGCAACCTGGCCCGTCAGCCATGATCATCACCCAGTCACCGTCCTTGGCTCGCAAGACTTCGGTGTCGACGTAGCCGTTTTCCAAGCGCCAACCAGGTTCTTTGGTGAACGAGATGCCGTCACGCGAGATGTACGAGGCAACTTTCTCTGGGCATGAGCTGTCAAGCGACGGGGACTCGACGATGTAGATACGGACACGGCCGTCGGGCAGTCGAACGGGGTCGGGGACACCCCATGCCTTGGTATCTTTCGACACCTGCATCTCAGATGATGCAATTGTTGCCGTGCCGAATGACAGGCAACTGGCGTCACCACATGCCGCCGAGTACACCGCTTGGGTGTTGCTGGCCATGTCAATTCGCTTGAAGTAGGCACGCACTCCGCTCGGGGTAACTTCGATGGCGAAGTCACTGATTGGTGAACCGCTGACGCTCAAGTTTTCACTGGTGCAAGTACCAGCATCGGTGCACATGCTCACTGCAGTGCCTGAAGGAACCATGTCGCTACGAAACACGCGATCCCCGCTCGCAGTTTTTTCTACGTGCGGTGACACGCCGTTGATGCCGAGCGAAACAGCGTCGTCGGTGAGCTGCCATTCGACCACGGCTTGTGCCGAGGCGTGTGGAAGGCCGACTACCAGGAGCAGAGCGAAGGGCAAGGTCTTGAAAGATTTCATGTTTCTAAGGTCTCACTATCTTTCTACAGCACCAATGTAGGGTCATGGCGTTCACGAAACCCGTCGCCCAGCAAGGTAGTGCCAACGACTGCCACGCTGATCAACAGTGCGGGCCACAAAACGAGCAACGGGTGTACCAGCACGTATTGCTGGGTGGATGCCAGCATGCGTCCCCACGATGGGGTGGGTGGGGCGGCCCCGAGGCCCAGATAACTGAGGGTGGATTCCGCAACGATGGCGATGGAGGCCGCACCAGTTGCCTGCACGGTGAGCGAGGTGAGAAGGTTGCGAAGCACGTGAGTGCGAATGATTGCCCACGTAGTGCTGCCGGAATAGCGAGCAGCCGTTACGAATGGCGAATGCAAGATGTCCGCTGCTTCGCGACGAGTCACCACTGCAATTGATGCCCCAGCTGCGATGCCAACGGTCAGCACGACGGTGACGGTCGAGGGCCCCCGTGCAGCAACGATGACAAGTGCCAGCAACAAAGCCGGAAATGCAACAAACACGGTTGCCAACGACATGATCGCGTCGTCTAGCCAACGCCGTGACGCTGCGGCCGTGATGCCGAGAACCGTTCCGATTGCCAGTGCGATAGCGGTGGCAAGCAATGTGGCGAGCAATGTGGTGCGTGCGCCAGCGATGATGTTGCTCAGCACATCACGACCGAGTTGATCGGTGCCCAATAAGTGAGAAAATGACGGGCCCGCAAAGCGAGCCTGAGCGTCGACTTGTAGAGGTGGAAACGGGGTCCACACCAAACCAGCCAAGGTAATGACGAGCAAGGAGCCAGTCATGCCTGCCCCAATCGAGAATGAAAGTGATCGCCTCATGTGAGCCGCCGCGGGTCGAGGCGATCGTTGACGAACTCCACTGCGAGTCGAATAAGAAAAATGCCCACCACCAGAACCAACAACGTTGATTGCACTTTGGTCACGTCACGGTTGGCAATGTCTCGTACCAACATCGACCCAAGACCTGGCAGGGCGAACACGCTTTCTACGACGACTGCACCAGTGAGCAAAGTGGATAACTGCAGCGCAGTCACGCTGAGCACGGGCGACAGCACAAGGCGGGATGCGGTGGCAAGGGCAGCGTCAGACGTGCGACCCGCGGCGCGAGCGGTGCGGAATGCATCCGACGCGACAAAGTCGAGCGCGTGCGAACGGGCGAAGCGCACCAAAATTGCCATCTGGGCGAGCGCCAAAGTGATAATCGGTAGAACGAGTGACCGCCCGGCATCAATTGGTGTGCCCCAACCGGCCGTCGGAAACCCGCCGGCTGGCAGCACTCGGAGCCGCACGGCAAACACCAAGATGAGCACGATGCCAATCACAAATGTGGGAATCGCCAAACCAACTTGGGCAAGTGACACTGCGACCAGACCAGTAGCCCGCTTGCGTCGCAATGCAGCCCGCTGACCGATGATGACTGCGGTGAGCACTGCAAGCGTTGACGAAAAAATCATGAGCGGGATGGTCACCCGCAATCGGTGGACAATCTCTCCTCCGATGTCGTCGCCCGAGACGAGTGAGCGACCGAGGTCTCCACGCAACGCGTCGAGTATCCAGTCGAAATACTGCACGATCAGTGGGCGACTGAACCCGTATTCGCTGCGTAATTGTTCGAGCGCAGCGGGCGTGGCACTTACTCCCAGACGAGATGTTGCTATGTCACCTGGCAAGACCCGCAACAACACGAACACCATCACTGTCGAGATGGCGACACCCATGACGGTGAGTGCGAGTCGGCGCACAACGCCGTTCATATCAAATTGCTACTAGACGCGTTCAATACGTGTGACGTTGTATGAGTCTCCGACAGAGTTCTTGGCAAGGCCAGTTACGCCA
>SYEA01000036.1 GCA_005800965.1 Actinomycetota bacterium
AGCAACAACTGCGACCAACACCCCGATGAACATCGCGATGCCACCGACGTCAGGCGTGGGCACCGGATGCATGCGTCGCTCATCGGGCGTGGCTAGCCAATTTTGCTGATGCGCAAGACGAATCACGAATGGCAACGATGCGGCAGTGGCGATTGCCGCGATCAATCCGATGATCAAATACGAAGCACCGCTGATCATGCGAACGATGCCGCCAGTGCAGTGCGACGGGCGCTCACACCACTAACGATAGGCGGGGAATGCCGCACACAAAGCCGCAACTTTGGCACGCACGTCGGCGATGACCGCAGGATCATTGCGCCCCTTCAACGTGGTCACGATGTAATCGGCAATGGTTGCCATCTCGGCTTCTTTCATGCCTTGTGTGGTGACTGACGGGGTTCCGATGCGCACCCCCGAAGTAACGAACGGGCTGCGCGGGTCATTGGGCACCGTGTTCTTGTTCAAGGTGATGCCCGCAAGATCGAGTACGGCTTGGGCTTCTTTGCCAGTGAGTTCAGCATCAAATGGTCGTAAATCCACCACCATCATGTGCGTGTCGGTACCACCCGAGACCAGACGAAAACCTCGTACCGCAAGCGCTTCGGCCAGCGCTGCTGCGTTCTTCACAATCTGGTGGGCGTAGTCAGCAAAACTTGGCTGCATCGCTTCGAGAAATGCAACGGCCTTGGCAGCAACCGCATGCTCGAGCGGCCCGCCTTGCTGACCGGGAAACACTGCTTTGTCGATGGCCTGGGCATGCTGCGCAGTTGAAAGAATGCAGCCACCGCGCGGACCGCGCAAAGTTTTGTGCGTCGTGAAGGTAACCACGTCGGCAAATGGCACAGGGTTGGGGTGAGCACCACCAGCAACGAGGCCCGCCAAGTGCGCGATGTCGAACATCATGTAGGCGCCAACTTCGTCGGCGATTTTTTTGAACGGCTCGGGTTCGATGCGACGCGGATAGCTGGTGGTGCCAGCCACGATCATGCGCGGGCGATGTTCACGTGCCAGGCTGCGCACTTCGTCGAAGTCGATGCGTTCGTCGGCAACACCGACTTTGTATGAGTGAAATTTGTAGAAGATTCCGCTGGCGTTGACGGGTGAGCCGTGAGTGAGATGGCCACCGTGGTCAAGACTCAGCCCAAGCACAACGTCGCCAGGCTTGAGCAGCGCTTGATACACCGCCATGTTGGCACTTGCCCCCGAGTGCGGCTGCACGTTGGCGTGCTCAGCGCCGAACAGTTTCTTCACCCGCTCGATGGCGATTGCTTCGATCTCGTCGACCACCGAATTACCGCCGTAATACCGCTTGCCCGGGTAACCCTCGCTGTATTTGTTGGTGAGCACCGAGCCAGTGGCACGCATGACTGCCGGCGACGTGAAGTTTTCGCTGGCGATCAACTGCAGAGCCGTGACTTGACGAGTGCGTTCTTTTTCGATCAACGCTTCAACTTGGGTGTCGGGAGTGACTTCGGATGGAAATGGCATCGCGCCTAGCTTTCGTAGCGAGTGGATTCTTCGACTTCGATTTCACTTAATTGTCTCACACGTCGTGCGTGGCGTCCGCCCTCAAATGGGGTTTCGAGAAACATTTTTACGATTTGTTCAGCCAAGTCATTGGTCACCACTCGCCCACCCATCGAGAGCACGTTGGCGTCGTTGTGCGTACGCGCCATTTCGGCCAACCACAGGTCGTTGCATAAAGCAGCCCGCACGCCCCGCACTTTGTTGGCTGCAATCTGCTCGCCTTGGCCACTGCCACCAAGCACGATGCCCACATCGGCTTTGGCGTCACGCACGGCCCGCGCCACGCTGGCGCAAATATGCGGATAATCGGTGGCCTCGCTGGAGTGCGTGCCGTAATCCTCAACGCGGTAACCGAGTTGCTCGAGCACCGCTACGAGGTGTGATTTCAGATCAAAACCGGCATGATCTGACCCGATCGCGATTCGCTTCAATGACTTTGACGCCGCGGTTGTCATCGCGCGCCAGCCTAGGTGCCGATAGCGCCCGATGCGTAATGTTGTTGCGCATGGCACTTGACCCGCGCACTCCAGTGCTCATCGGCCAGGGACAGGTGCTGGACCGCTCGGTTGACCCGACGACAGCCAAGCATCCGGTGGCGCTCATGGCCGAGGCACTCACCGCGGCCGCACTCGACGCTGGCATCACGCTGCCGAACGAAGTTGATTCAATTCGCGTGGTGCGTTTGTTGTCATGGAAATATGCGAATGCAGCCCACGCCTTGGGCACTGCCTGCGGTGTTCGCGCGCACGAATACGCCACCACGCCGCATGGTGGCAACATGCCGCAAACACTCGTCAATATGACTGCCGACCAGATTCTGCGTGGCGAAGTGGATTTCGTGGTGCTCGCCGGCGGCGAGAGTGCGCGTACCCGTGCGGCGGTGCGCGACGCGAGTCTGTTGCCGTGGCCAGCAGCCGAGAGTGAGTCAGCACCACCACCGTCGCACATCGTTGAAGATTTGCCACTACTCAACGACGAAGAGATCCGGTTGGGCATTGTGATGCCAGTTCAGATTTATCCGATGTTTGAAACGGCGCTACGTGCCGCCGCCAACCGCAGTATGCAGGACCACGACGAACGAATCTCTGCGTTGTGGTCACGTTTCAGTGCTGTGGCGCGTGACAACGAGTGGGCGTGGACTCGCACGGCGCTCACTGCCGACGAAGTGAGCCGCGTAACGCCTAACAACCGCATGATTGGCTTGCCGTACCGCAAGGTGATGAACTCAAACAACCAGGTGAACATGGCGGCTTCACTCATCATGTGCTCGGCTGCGCGCGCCGAAGCGCTGGGTGTGCCGCGTGATCGCTGGGTGTTTCCACTCTCAGGCAGCGACTGCCATGAGCACCAATTCGTCTCCAACCGGTGGTCGTTCGCCGAGACACCCGCCGTTGCCCGAGGTGGGCAGGTGGCATTGCAACTAGCGGGTCTGCACATCAACGACATTTCACTTATTGATTTGTATTCGTGCTTCCCATCAGCAGTGCAGCTTGGTGCTACATCGCTGGGCCTCGACATCGCTGCGCCGTTGACCCTGACCGGCGGGTTGTCATTTGCCGGTGGGCCTTGGAACAACTACGTCATGCACTCGATTGCCACGGCCATGCAGCGCTTGCGCAACGCACCCCGCGAGAAGGCATTCATCTGGGCGAACGGTGGCTATGCAACCAAACATGCCTTCGGTGTGTATGCGATGCAGCCACCAGCCAACGGTTTTCGCCACGATTCCCCGCAAGCAGAGATTGACGCACTTCCCCGTCGCGAACTTGCTCTGGGCGACGACGCCGCTGGCGATGCAACGATTGAGGCATATTCGGTAATGCACGACCGTGAAGGCGCACCCGAACGTCTGGTGGCCGCCGCGCTGCGCCACGATGGTCGCCGTGTGTGGGTGGTGAGTGACGATCGCAGTCTTGCGGCATCCTTCACCAGCGGCGAACACGTTGGTGACAGCGTGACGCTGCGCCGCAGCGGCGAACTCGCTTAGACGGCTACGGCCGTATCAACACGGCTACGGCTGTATCAACACCGCTACGCGTGGGCCACTGCGATGCGATCGCGGCCGGTGAGGTCGCAGCGAATCTGTACGTCGCGCAAACCGTGCGCTGCGAGCACATCGCGCACCGCGACCCCTTGCTGGTGTCCGATTTCCAACACCAGCACACCGCCTGGTCGCAGCCAACGGCGAACCCCGGCAGCGATGGCTCGAATGGCGTCGAGCCCATCGTCGCCCGAAAACAGCGCAGTGTGCGGCTCGTGCCGAGCCACCACATCTTCGACGTCAACGTCACCTTCGGCAACATACGGCGGGTTAGCCACCAGCACATCCACAGTGCCGGCCAATTCGGCTGGCAATGCAGCAAACCAATCGCCTGCTGCAATACGAACATTTGCGCCATTGCGACCGATGCCCGCCAAATTGGCGCGGGCCACATCGAGCGCATCGGGCGAAATATCCGTCAACCACACAGTGGTGCCAACCAACGGCAACTCGTGGGCCAATGACAACCCGATTGCCCCCGAACCCGTGCCCATGTCCACCACCACTCGGCTGGGCTGCACGGCACGGGCCGCTTCGAGCGCCACTTGGGCAACAAGTTCGGTTTCGGGTCGCGGGATGAGCACCCGCGCATCAACCAACAAGTCCAAGTGGCGAAACGCCCAGCGACCCATCACATACTGCAAGGGTTCACCCGTCAGGCGACGGCGCACCATTTCGTGCACATACCCACCTATGCGTTGCGACACCAGTTCATCGAGTGCACTGGTGAACTCAGTGGCATCCAAACCTGCAGCATGCTCACACAAAAATCGGGCGTCTTGTTTGTTGCCGAGTGTCGCTTGGGTTTCAGCGAGCAACTCGCGCCAGGTGGTGCCGGCGTCGGTGGTCACTCGCTGCCGACCTGCTTGGCAAGTTGTTCGGCTTGGTACTCGAGGGTGAGTGCGTCGATCACCGGGTCGAGGTTGCCCGCCAGCACGTCTTGCAGTTGATACAACGTAAAGCCGATGCGATGGTCGGTCACTCGGTTCTCTTTGTAGTTGTAGGTGCGAATTTTTTCGCCGCGACCACCCTTGCCCACCTGCGCACGGCGATCGGCAGAAATCTTGGCTTCGTGTTCGTCTTGTCGGCGTTGTAGCAATCTGGTGCGCAGCACCTGCATCGCTTTCACGCGGTTCTGCAACTGGCTGCGTTCGTCTTGCATGGTCACCACCAACCCAGTTGGCTTGTGAGTGATACGCACGGCCGAGTCGGTGGTGTTGACGCTCTGGCCACCCGAACCACCCGAGCGGTACACGTCGATTTCCAGATCGCGCTCATCGATTGCAAGATCTATTTCTTCTGCTTCGGGCATTACTGCCACGGTGGCCGACGATGTGTGAATGCGGCCTGCATTTTCGGTAACCGGCACCCGCTGCACGCGGTGTGGACCACCTTCAAATCGAAGCTGACGCCACACCGTTTCGCCCTTCAACAATGCCGTGGCCTGGTTGACCCCACCCATTGGTGAGCGGTCGTAGGCCAGCATTTCAAATGACCAACCATTGCGCGTGGCCCAGGCGCGATACATCTCCACTAGTTCGCCGGCAAAAAGGTTCGCCTCCTCGCCGCCTTCAGCACCTCGAATTTCGAGAATCACGTTCTTGCCGTCGTTGGGGTCGGGCGGAATGAGCAACACTTTCAACTTGTCTTCCAGCGCTTGAAGTCGCACGAGGCCCTGGCGCATCTCGGTATCGAGTGATGTTCGTTCATCAACCGAGGCCACCTCAATCAGTTCTCTCGCAGCCTCAACATTGCCGAGCACCGACTTGTACTCGCGGATGCACTCGACGAGTGGGCCCATCTGCTTGTACCGACGTGAAACGTCACGCAACTTGTATTGATCGCCGAGCACTTCCGAAGTGGTCAGGCTCGTCTCGACCTGTTCGAAGTCAGCGAGGATGGCATCGAGTTTCGCTAACACGCTGTTCAGGTTACGCCGAGAGAAACTCTGCAGGCTGGGCAAGCAGCTCGGCAATTTGCTTCTGCAATGGCACCACATTGCGCTGCGGCGTCACAATCAGCAAACGACCTGCGGGTGCCAAGCGGTCACGTGCGTCGGCTGCAAACGGCACGGCTTCAAGATCGACACCCGACACGAACACCACCACCGTCGGTGTGCTGTCAACAGCCGTACCAATGGCACAACACGGCCAGGCATCCTTCAAGTTCGGGCGCGCCACCGGTGGCTCGACTGGTTGCAGGCTCACCAAACCAAGCGACTGTGGGGCCGATACTGCACGACTACGTGCCGCGCGCTCGACGGCCAGCAAATTGAGTGGGTGCGTCGGTGCGCCAACTTCCCGATGCTTTCGCACGCTATTTACCACTTTTTGCAATTGCTCGATTGTTGAAACATCACCGTGCAACATCTTGAACATCTCGCGATCATGTGCGCCGACACCAATTCGCAGCTTCGCTACGCCGTCTTCATCCACGACGCGTGCCACTTCGAGGCCCAGTACTTCGCCAGACACAACACCATGCTCGATCACCACCTCGATACCGGCCCCGCTCAGCATCGACACAAATGCCAAATGATCTGGATGCGGTGCAATCACCTGCTCATGCGGTGTCGGTGCTGCTACCACAGCTGGCGCACTTCGCGTGTCGAGCACATCGATTGACAACGAAAAATATGCAGCACGGCGGGCGGTGAGTCCTGGCGCAACGGTGTCGCAGATACGGATGTGTTCCACGGCGTCGCCCGTGCGCTGACTGCGCGCCTGCCAAGCCAACACTGCCGCGAGGGCGCTCACCTGCCGGTCAGTTTGGGCAAGAGGCGTCGCTGAAATCCACAATGTTGAGCCGGCTCGCGCCGCAGCAAAATTGCCAATCTCAATGTCTACGAGCGCAGTGCTGTGGTTTTGTATGAGCGAACGTAATGCGAGGCGCTCACGCCGCAGTGCAAACTCGTTTTGGTCAGCCACCACGTCAGGCGGTCGGCTGTTTGGCGATCTCCGACAAAAATTCGTCGTTGGTCTTGAACGACTTCAGGCGGTCAATCAGCAACTCCAGACCAGGCGCTGCGTTACCGTCAGCAGCCAAGCCACTCAACACGCGACGCAACTTCCAGACCATCTGCAGCTGCTTGCGATCAAACAGCAACTCTTCATGGCGAGTGCTGGATGCATCAACATCAATTGCTGGATACACACGCCGTTCGGCGAGTTTGCGATCGAGTCGCAACTCCATGTTGCCCGTTCCTTTGAATTCTTCGAAGATGGCTTCGTCCATGCGGCTGTTGGTTTCGACCAATGCCGTAGCCAAGATGGTGAGGCTGCCACCCTCTTCAATGTTGCGGGCTGCACCAAAGAACTTCTTGGGCGGATACAACGCACCGGCATCGATACCACCCGACATGATTCGACCCGACGTGGGCTGAGCCAAGTTGTAGGCGCGCGACAAACGTGTGATGCCGTCCAAGATGACCACTACGTCTTCACCGATCTCAACGAGTCGCTTGGCTTTTTCAATGACCAACTCGGCCACTGCGGTGTGCTCTTCGGATGGGCGATCGAATGTCGAAGCGACTACCTCGCCTTTTACCGTGCGACGCATGTCGGTTACTTCCTCAGGACGCTCGTCAATGAGCAGAACGATGAGTTTGACCTCAGGATGATTCTTTTCAATGTTGGTTGCAATCGTCTTCATCACGGTGGTCTTGCCCGCTTTGGGTGGCGACACGATGATGCCGCGCTGTCCTTTGCCGATCGGCGAAATCAAGTCGACGATACGCGCGGTCATATTCATTGGTTCATCCGACGATGACAACACCAATTTCTCATCCGGGAACAGCGGCGTGAGATCTTCGAACTTCTTCCTGTTGCGAGCCTTTTCAGGTTCACCACCATTGACCAAATACACCTCGAGCAACGCCGGGTTCTTTTCGTTGCGTCCAGCAGGACGCGACAAACCCGTCAGATGGTCACCTTTGCGTAAACCAAACTGGCGCGTGTACCGCACGGAAACGTAGGGGTCGTTGCGCGTCGGCAAGTAGCCATTGAGGCGTAAAAAGCCGTAGCCCTCATCGCGCAGGTCGAGATAACCCTCGACCTTGACTGGTTCGGTGCTCACCGGCTCGTTGGAGTCGACTTGATCTAGCTCGTAACGGTCATCGCCTTGTGGGCCGTCGTCACGACCACCTGGGCGACGGCGTCCACGACGACGACGGTTGCGGTCACCAAAATTGCGGTCACCAGAATCACGGTCGTTGCGGTCGTTGCGGTTGCCA
>SYEA01000037.1 GCA_005800965.1 Actinomycetota bacterium
CGAGTCTTGCCACCCGACTTGATGGTGCCTGCCGACGCATCGGCGCCACGCATGAACGAAACAGGGCCCGACGCGGTGCCGCCACCCTTAAGCGTTTCAGCGCTGCTACGAATGGCCGACAAGTTGATGCCCGATCCCGAGCCACCCTTGAAGATGGTGCCTTCCTCGCGATACCAATTGAGGATGCCGTCCATCGTGTCTTCGACGGCCAAAATGAAACAGGCACTCGCCTGTTGTGGCACGCCTTTGACACCGATGTTGAACCACACCGGACTGTTAAATGCCGCGCGCTGGGTGACGAGGATGTACTTGAGCTCGTTACGGAATGCCTCGGCCTCGGCTTCGTCTACGAAATAGCCGCCCTGGATGCCCCAATTGGCGATGGTGTCGGCCACGCGGTCAATGACTTGGCGCAACGAGACCTCACGCTCAGAAGTACCAGGTGTGCCGCGGAAATATTTTTGCGAAACGATGTTGGTCGCGTTGAGCGACCACGTGTCGGGGAACTCGACGTCGCGTTGCTCGAAGGCCACGCTGCCGTCTTTCCAGTTGCTGATGCGCGCATCGCGCTTTTCCCACTTGATCATGTCGTACGGGTGAACTTCAGGTTGCGTGAAGTGGCGATTGATTCCGATGGAGAGACGCTCCGGAGCGATGGACATTGCATTGCCTTTCGTAGTTGGTGAGAACTTGTTCTAGTTGACGGTGTTGCGGGGATGACGGATTCTCGTTGGGGGGAATAACGACCATAGTGGGTCAACGACGTACCACTAGGGATGGTAGAAAACAGCCCGTAATTGCAGTTCCGCCCACAACCGGTGGTATCAGCCTACAAGCGTGAAATTTGATTTTTTGACGAATTTCGGGGCACTCGGCAAAAAGTTACCGTGCTGTAACACGTGCTGTAACAGGCGCTACTTCGACTCCGCGGTGACTGCCACTGGGATGCCGTTGAGCACTGCATTGCCTGACAACGGGTCGATTGCTTCGTGATCGGTCAGCACGTTGGAATTCACCCCAGCGAATTCGTGCGCCACTGACTGTCGTGTGCCTGGCAGGTGGTGACCCCAACCGTGGGGCAGGCTCACCACGCGTGGGCGAATCGCATCGGTAATTTCTGCTGGTGCAATCACCGAGCCCACCCGACTGGTCACGCGCACAGCGCCACCGTTGACCACACCGAGTCGCGCGGCATCGTCGGGATGAATCTGCAGAGTGCAACGAGGCTTGCCCTTTACCAAAACGCGAATGTTGTGCATCCACGAATTGTTGGACCGCAGATGGCGCCGTCCGACGAGCAACATTGCGTCGGGGTCAGCGCTCAACGATGCCCGCAAGCGCGGCAAGTCGGCAATCAACTCGGCTGGGGCGAGCTCAATTTTGCCGCTTGGGGTGCGCAACACTTCGGGAATCCGCGGAATCAGCGCACCGTAATCCACACCGTGCGGATGTTGCTTCAACATCGCCACGCTCGCACCCGCTGGGTTGGCCCCAAAGCCCTCGCCGAATGGGCCGATGCGCAACAATAAATCCAAAATGCGATCTGGCCCGCGCAACGAACCGTTTTCAGGGCCGCTCAAGGCCTGGTAAATCTCGTCTGGGTTGCGACCGGCTATCACGCTGGTGTCATCGCGCACGGTGGACTCGATGAGCGAACGAATGCTGACGTCGTCGATCGTGTCGGGGTCGACATTGGGGCCTAGACCCTGCACGATGCCCGCCAACTTGGCCAAAATCTCCCACTCGTCGGGCACCCCAGGCGGCAACTCGAACACCGGTGGGCTGTAGTTCGCCACACTGCGCAGCGCAAAGTTCAGCAACGCCAAGTCGTAGTGGCTGCGATACAAGCTTGATGGCGCCGGCAAAACCACATCGGCGTGGCGTGAGGTTTCGTTCAGATAGATGTCGACACTCACCATGAAGTCGAGGCTGGCGAATGACTTATCCAGTTGTTCACTGTTGGGTGTGCTGAGCACCGGGTTGCCACCCACCACGACCATGGCGCGAATTTGCCCGGGGCCAGGTGTGTCGATTTCTTCGGCCATAAGTGCCGCCGGAAACTCCCCTAGCGCTTCGGGAAAGTTGCGCACCCGCGACTTGCCGCGGCCGGTGCGAAAACCCTTGCCAACACCTTTTTTACCGCGCGTGGTTGGCCCTGAGACCACCGGCAATGGAAACATCGCCCCGCCGACGATGTCGAGGTTGCCTGTTACTGCATTGAGCACATCGACCAACCACGATGCGGTGGTACCAAAGCTCACGGTGGTGGTGCCAATACGCCCATACACCGCAGCCCGTTCGGCGTCGCACAGCTCGATGGCGATGCGACGAATGGTGATGGCGTCAATGCCCACCACACGCGCGACTGCCTCGGGCGTGAACTCGGCCAGGGCCTCTTGAACTTCCGCAAGACCGTTTACGTGACCAGCCAAATGGTCGCCGAGCTGCGCTCGTTGCGCTTCAAACACCGCCGTGACCATGGCCGCCAATAGCAGTGCATCGGTACCCGGACGAATTGCCAACCACTCGTCGGCCGACTCAGCCGTGCGACTGCGACGTGGGTCAACCACGATGATGCGTCCACCGCGTGCGCGAAGCGCTTCAAGTCGCCCTGGCCAGTCGGGTGCTGTGGCCAAGCTGCCGTTGCTGGCGTACGGGTTGGCACCCAACATCAGCAAATAATCACAACGGTCAAGATCGGGAACAGGCACCGAGATTGCGGTGCCAAACATGAAGCCAGCCGAAACCTGTTTGGGGACTTGGTCGACGCTCGATGCACTGAAGCGTTGGCGACTGCCAATCGCAGTGAGCAACACGCGATTGAACGTCATTGCCGACAAGTTGTGTGCACCAGGGTTGCCGAGATAAGCGCCGATCGACTCGCGGCCGTGGTCGGCAATGACTTGGGTGAACCCACGTTCAACGTGTTCCCACGCTTCTTCCCACGACACTTCGACATGTTTGCCATCGCGCCACACGAGTGGCTGGCGCAGCCGATCGGGGTCTTCGTGCAACTGCTTCAGAGTCGAGCCTTTCGGGCAGATGTAGCCCTTGGAAAACACGTCGTTCATGTCGCCGCGAATCCGCACGACGGTGGTGTCACGCACCGAAATCTCCAGCCCACAACCTGCTTCGCAAAGCGGACACGTGCGCACCACGACGCGGTCGACCTGGGACATGATGGTCTTGACCTTACTTTTTCTTGCGCGGCTTGGCAGCCGTGCGCTTTTCGAGCAAGGTGATCTCGCGTTGAAAGTCGGACGCTTCGTCGAAGCCTTTATACACACTTGCAAAACGCAGATACGCCACCTCGTCAAGTTTGCGCAACCGCTCGAGCACCGCCTGGCCAACTTGAGCGCTCGTCACGTCGCCACCCGTCAAGCGCATCGCGTCTTCGACAGACGTTGCCAAGTCGTCCAGGTCTTGTGCAGTCACTGGGCGCCCCTTGGTGGCCGACCCCAGCCCAGCCACAATCTTGAGCCGATCAAAGGGCTCTTTGTCACCACTTCGTTTCATGACGTACACCGGAAGTTCATCGATGCGTTCATAGGTGGTGAAGCGTGTATCGCACTTTAAACATTGACGCCGGCGGCGCACAGCGGCACCGTCCTCGGCAGCCCGCGAGTCGAGGACTCGCGAGTCATCATGACCGCAACTGGGGCAACGCACGTTGCGCCCAGAGTAGTGCCGCAGGCGACCCCGCTGTTTAGGGGATGCGAATGAGCTGGCCGCTCGTAATTGCAGTTCCATTGAGGCGCACGAGATGATCAACCACTTCGCTGATGGGGGCATTGGGGGCAATGCGTTCACCGATTGACCACAAGGTGTCGCCTGGTTGGGCCACGACGTACTTCGGCGCCGCGGATCGACCGGCAGTGCCATCGGCAGCGGCACTGGCACCGAACAGCGAGAACATGCTCAACAGCACAGCGGCTGCTACGGCAGTAATGGCAAACATCGCCCCGAGGCGCCGACGTCGATAGACGCGTTGCAATTGGCGAGTGTGAGCCGCTTGGCGGATCGCCATGCGACGGGTGGTGGGTTGGAGTTGTCCTGCGAACACGATGGTGGCCATGGGAGTTTCCTTTGTGGTTGGGGTTTGGGTGATTGCGGGTTGGGTGATTGCGGGTTGATTGACTGGGGGCGAACAGGTGTTCTCCCCTCGGCTTCCACCATAGCGAACGGGTGTTCGTAGTACAACCTCCCCAGAAACCCAAGCCCAGCAACGGTTTCAGGGATTTCCAACAAATATACGAACATGTGTTTGACCTTGGGGGCGAACAGGCGTACGCTTTCTGGCATGACCAGTGACAACACCAATCCCATCGCTCGCCTCGGCGATCGCCAGCGAAAAATCCTCGTCTACATCGAAGAGTGCATGCGCGAGCGTGGCTATCCCCCTTCGGTGCGCGAAATCGGCGAAGCCGTCGGGCTCTCGTCATCGGCCACGGTGCACAATCACCTCGCCACGCTGCAAGAACTTGGCTACCTGCGTCGCGACCCCACCAAGCCGCGAGCCATCGAAATGCGTTTCGATTCCGCTTCGGGCGTCACGATGGATCGCCGCCCAACAAAATACATTCCGCTCGTTGGCGAAGTGGCCGCCGGTGTCAATGTGTTGGCCCAAGAAAATGTCGAGGAACTGGTGCCGCTCCCGATGGATTTCACCGGTGACGGTGAGCTCTTCATGTTGAAGGTGCGCGGCGAGTCGATGATCGATGCCGGCATTCTTGACGGCGACTTCGTGGTGTGTCGTCAACAAAATGTGGCGCGCAACGGCGACATTGTCGTAGCCGGCATTCCGGGGGACGAAGCCACGGTGAAGACCTTCAAGCGCGACGGCAACAAAGTAGTGCTGGTGCCGTCCAACTCGGCAATGTCACCGATGGTCTTTGACCCCACCGACATCACCATCTTCGGCAAAGTGGTGACAGTGCTGCGCAGGCTGTAAGCCGCAGCAGCACCAAGCCGCAGCACTATTTCAAGCGTTGGGCAAGCAGTTCAATGCGATCATCTGGTTGCACTACGGCCACCCGCACATTGTTGGCGCCGCCAGCACCATAAAAATCTCCCGGGCTCACCAGTGCCCCACCGTCGCGAGCGAGTCGCTCGGCGAACTCCCAACCGTCGCGGGCATCAAACCACAAATAGAACCCGCCAGCCGGCTGGGCGATGTTGATGCCCGACCACCGTGACAACACATCAGCGGTGCGCGCCAACCGACGCACATACACCTCGCGCTGGGCCGCCACATGTGCATCGTCATTGAGCGCCACCACACCGGCCGCTTGCGCGGGCCCTGGCACCATCATTCCCACGTGCTTGCGGACTTCCTTCAAATAGTTGACAATGTCGGCGTCGCCGGCGTAAAACGCCACCCGCACACCAGCCAAGTTGGATCGCTTCGACAACGAGTGCAACGCCACCACGCCGTCAAGGCCGTGTTGCACGATGCTTTCACCGGCTTGGTGCCAGGTGAATTCCACATAGCACTCGTCGCTGAACACCGGCACACCATGGGTACGTCCCCAGCGTGCAGCAGCACCAAGATCATCAAGGGCTCCGGTGGGGTTGCTCGGCGAGTTGACCCACAACATGAGTGCACGAGCCGCATCATCGGCTGCAATTGCCGACAGATCCAGCCCACCGGCGGCAGTCATCGGCACGGCGACGGCGCGACAGCCAGCCAAAATTGCACCCATTTCATAGGTCGGATACGCAACGGCCGGAAACAACACGGTGTCGCGGTCTGGTCGGCGCAGCTTCATGTAGTGCGGTGTGGAAGCAACGAATTCTTTCGAACCCACACACACCGCGATTTGGGCGCTGGGCACATCGACATCAAAGCGACGACGCATCCAGTCGCGCGCTGCACCACGCAGCGGTTCAGATCCGATGCTGGCTGGATATCCGCGCTCGGCATTCGATGTTGCAAGTGCTGCAATCACCGCGGCGGTTGGCGCATCACACGGCGTGCCAATCGACAAATCAATCACACCGCCATCGTGCGTGGCCGCCAATTTGGCGAGCGAGTCAAGACGGTCGTAGGGGTATGGCGGCGGAACAAAGGGCTGGGCAGTCATTGAGGAACCACGACAAATTCTGTCAGGCGGCCCCGTGATGCGTCGGCCAAGCGTGCCTGCACGCGGATACCCCCATCCTCATGCGATGTCGACACGACTTCGCCCTCGCGATGTAGCGACGCCATCACGTCCCCGCGTTCGTAGGGCACCAACAGCTCCACCACCGCAGTGAGCGAACGCACCCGATCAGCAATTGTGCGCAGCAGGTCGTCGATGCCCTCGCCGGTTGCTGCCGAAATCGCCACTGAGCCCGGGTTGTCGTACACCAAACGTTTGGCTGCATCGTGGTCGGCATCGGCCTTGTTGAACACCAACAGCTCGGGCACTCGGTCGGCGGCAATTTCACCGAGCACTTCGCGCACTGCTTCGATCTGGCCGAGCGGGTCGATAGCGCTCGAATCCACAACGTGCAGCAACAAGTCGCTGCGGGTGGCAACTTCAAGCGTGCTCTTGAACGCCTCGATCAACGTGTGCGGCAGTCGACGAATGAAACCCACCGTGTCGGTGAGCAACACAGGTTCGCCACCTGGCAAGGCGAGCCGACGCGTCGTCGGATCCAGCGTGGCAAACAGCCGGTTTTCTACCAGCACCCCAGCCGCGGTCAACCGATTGAGCAAAGTCGACTTGCCTGCGTTGGTGTAACCCACGATGGTCACGTTGGCCAACCCACTGCGGGCCCGACCTTTGCGCTGTTCGTCACGGGTGCGTTGCAACTCGCGCAGTTCGCGATCCAGTTTGGCGATTCGATCGTTGATCCGGCGACGATCGGTTTCCAATTTGGTTTCACCGGGGCCGCGCGTGCCGATGCCGCCACCCTGCTGGGTGAGCCCAGCACTCGCACCGCGGCGAATTCGCGGGAGTCGATAGCGCATCAGGGCCAGTTCGACTTGGGCTTTGCCCTCCAATGTGTGGCTGTTTTGGGCGAAGATGTCGAGAATGACTGCCGTGCGATCGATGGCCGTGCGCCCCAGAGTTTTTTCTAAGTTGAATTGTTGCGCGGGCGCCAACTCGTTATCGAACACGACGGTGTCGGCATCAACGGCCAAACAGGTGGCTTTGAGTTCTTCGACTTTTCCTTTACCGATGAACGACGCCGGGTCGGGTTTGTCACGCCGCTGCGTGATCCGCGCCACCACATCGGCCCCTGCGGTGTCGACCAGTCGCTCGAGTTCGTCCAAACTGTCGTTGGTTTCCGCATCAGTGCGACCATCGAGGGTTACGGCCACCAGCACGATTTTTTCGCGAATCGTGCGCTCGATGAGCGTGCGGCCAAGCGCCTCCTGGTATGGCGACGTCATGTGTTGCGCGGCGCCATCACCGAATACGGTGCTTCGAGTGACGCGTCGTAGCTGTCGATGTATTGCGCCGGGCCAGTAAGAGCAACGCGGCCGGCTTCTGGCGCATTCAGGGTGACCACCGCATCGCCACCCAGCATGTGCACGGTCACTTCAACACGTTCTGTCGTTGATGACACGAGACCCCAACGCAATGCCGCCCACGCACTTGCGCACGCCCCGGTGCCGCAGGCTTGGGTGATGCCTGCGCCGCGCTCGTGCACGCGCATGGTGATGGCGTTTCGTCCGGGGCCTGGTGCAATGATTTCTAAATTGACTTGCGGCACCTGTCGACCAAGTTGGCCGATATCCACCGAATCCACATCGTCGACGCCCACCACCGTGTGTGGGTTGCCCACCGACACGTGCACTACGGGGCGATCTGGGTGCGCACCGATGGCAGCCCAATTGGCGGGTGCATCAATACTGCTGACCTCGCCCATGTCGACGGTCGCGACCACCGAATTGCTGTCACGCTCGCCAACGGTTACTTCTCGCACGCCGGCATCGGTATGCAGGCGGTACACCCGTTCACCACGCGCTGCGTCACTGCGAAACAACGCGTGGGCAAAACAGCGCGCGCCATTGCCGCTCATCTCGGCAGTCGAACCGTCGCTGTTGTATAACCGCATGCGCGCGTTGACATCGTCGATGCGATCGAGCAACAACAAGCCGTCGGCACCGACACCTGACGTGCGGTTGCACCAAGCGCGAGAAACTTCTGGCCAGGCGAAAGCGACTTCTTCAACGCCGGCATTGCGTAATTGGGCCACATCCAGCACCAAGAAGTCGTTGCCCCAGGCGTCGTATTTGCTGACTCTCATCATGGTTGGTTCCCTTATGCCTAGCGCAAGAGCGCCAACACTTGGGGCGTGACCTCGGCAACGGGGTCGCTGTCCACAGCCACCCAGGTGATGCGCGGATCGCGGCGAAACCAGCGTTCTTGGCGCACGGCAAATTGACGGGTGTGCAGCACCATCTGCGCAACGGCTTCGTCAAGGCTCAACTCGCCAGCCAGGTGGGCTAGCAATTCGCGATAACCGAGGGCTTGTTTGGCCTCGCGCGACAGCGTGCAACGTTCGGCAAGCCCACGCACTTCGGCCAAAAACCCGGCCGCCATCATGGTGTGCACGCGGTGCTCGATGCGCTGCGACAGTGTTTTGCGCGGCCAGGCAATGCCAATCTGTTGTACGTCGCTCGGTGGATACGCACCAGTACCGGGGCCGAAAGACGAAAACGGCTGGCCGCTGCCGATGCACACCTCAAGAGCACGTTCGATGCGTCGACGATTGCTTTTATCCGAGCGTGAAGCCGCCAGCGGGTCGAGCGTCTCGAGGCGCGCGAACAACACCGCCACGTCGGGCTCGGCTTGCAATTCAGCACGCACCGCCGGCCATTCACCAGGCAGTTGCAAGTCGTCGATCACCGCGGTGAGATACAGCCCCGTGCCAGCCACAAACACTGCGTGCGCACCAGCTGCTGCAACCGCACTTCGGGCCGACACCGCATGCTGTTTGTACTCAGCCACGCTGAAGCGCTCATCGGGGTTGACCAAATCGATGCAGTGGTGCGGCACACTCGCACGGTCGGCGGCGTTGGGTTTGGCCGTGCCAATGTCCATGCCTCGATAGACCTGCATGGCATCGACCGCCACGATGTGGGCGCCAGTTGCGCGGGCCACCGCCATTGCAACATCACTCTTGCCGCTTGCCGTTGGTGCGACGATGGCAACTTGCTGCATGAGTAAAGCGAACCTAAGCCGACGTCACGCCGAAGCAACGGCAAGTCGGGTGCGATGCGTTGGCAACGCCGTGACCTCGAGGAGTCGCCCCGTTAGATGAAATCGTGCTGCGTCAATAATCTCGACGCGCGCATAGGTGCCGATGCGCAACTTTTCGCTTACGGGAAAATGCACCAACTTATTTTGGCGGGTGCGACCCGTGAGATGGTCGGGGTTCTTGCGGCTCGTTCCTTCGACCACGATTTCTTCGACACGTCCAATGCGGGCCCGATGCTGTTGCACGGCCGTGCGATCCAGCACCACTTTCAGACGGTTGTAGCGCTCGCTCACTTCGGCTGGGTCACAAAACTTGTCCACCATTGCGGCTGCGGTGGTGCCTTCGCGCGGTGAAAAGATGAACAAATACGCCGCATCAAATTGCGCAGTCGCAGCAACTTCCATGGTTTGCATAAAATCAGCCTCGCTTTCGCCAGGAAACCCAACGATCACATCGGTGGTCACCGCCAAATCGGGGATGGTGCGTCGCGCTTCGGCGAGACGATCCAAATACCGCTGGGCGGTGTAACCGCGATGCATCGCCGCCAACACGGCGTCGCTACCGGCCTGCAATGGGTAGTGCAGGTGCTCACACACGCTGGTGGTTTCGGCCATGGCCAACAGGGTGTCTTCACGCATGTCTTTGGGGTGCGGGCTCATGTATCGCACCCGCTGCACGCCTGGCACTGCGCCAACGGCCCGCAGCAAGGCGGCAAACTGCGGCACGACGCGCACCGACTCGTCGCCTGCGCGACGGCTAGCCAACGACAAGTCGCGGCCATACGAGTTGACGTTTTGTCCGAGCAGAAAGATCTCGGTGACTCCATTGGCGGCCAACCCACGCACTTCGTCGACGATGCCCTCGAACGGCCGGCTGATCTCGCGCCCGCGCACGGCCGGCACGATGCAATAGGCACATGTGTTGTCGCAGCCAATTTGAATGGTGACCCAACTGCGATACGACGTTTCGCGTCGCACCGGTAACGCCGAGGGAAACAGCGCGTAGTCATCGACGATTGCTTCGTCCAAAATCTCGGTGACTGCCCCACTGACCCGCGACTCGTTGAGCAATTCGGTGGCTCGGTGCACATTGTGGGTGCCAAGCACCACATCCACCCATGGTGCGCGTTGCCGCACGAGTTCGCGATCTTTTTGCGCCAAGCAACCTGCCACCACAATTTGGCGACTGGGGTCGGCATCTTTCCAGGCCTTCATCGTGCCGAGCGTGCCATACAACTTTTTGTCGGCATTTTCTCGAATGCAACACGTATTAATGACCACCACGTCGGCTTTGGCTTCGTCGTCAATCGGCTCGAGGCCATCTTGTTCCAACAGCCCGGCAATTCGCTCGGAGTCGTGCTCGTTCATCTGGCAGCCGAACGTGCGCACCACGTATCGACGAGTCACAACGTTAAGCAGGCTAGCGAGGCATACAAAAAGTGCGGGTGCCACCCGAAGGCAACACCCGCACAATGATGGTGAAAGAGCGGCCAACTGCCGCCGTGCGCTTATTCGAGTTCGATTGGCGCTTCGTCTTGCTTGGTGAAACCAGCAGGCACTTCGTCGACCGGCTTGGCCATTGCTTTGTCGCGCACGCGTGCCGACATTTGCATCATCACGTCGGGGTTGTCAATCAAGAACTGCTTGGAGTTCTCACGGCCCTGGCCGAGTTGCTCGCCGTCGTAGGTGAACCAGGCACCAGACTTCTTGGCGATACCCATCTCGACGGCAAGGTCGAGCACCGAGCCTTCGCGGCTGATGCCTTTGCCGTAGGTGATGTCGAATTCGGCCTGCTTGA
>SYEA01000038.1 GCA_005800965.1 Actinomycetota bacterium
GGTGATGGTCGGAGCGCCCCACTTCTTGTCGAGCACCACATTGCGGCCTTTTGGTCCGAGCGTTACACGCACTGCATCGGCCAGTTTGTTCATTCCGGCTTCCAGCCCACGGCGGGCTTCTTCATCAAACAAAATGATCTTGGGCATCGGCGGCTCCTTGGAGGTAGTCGAGTTGGCGCCTTCCAAAGGAAGGCGTTAGCACTCTACCGACGAGACTGCTAACCGTCTACACGATGTGGCGAAGCACCACATCCGTACGGGTGTCGGTAGCCCCTTGTTTTTGTAGCCATTGCAGAAACTCATCCAGGCCCTCGGTGCCCTCGCAGGCCACCAAAATCTTCACATCGGGAACACCGGTTACGTGGGCCGCCCACACCACATCGTTGCGCCGACGCAAAGCCTCGTCAAACTTGGGGGTTGTGGTGATGCGCGCATCGATGATTGCACTGAGCGACCGGCCAAGTTTGCGTTGGTCAACAACGGTGGTAAATCGGGTAACGATGCCTCGCCGCAGCAACCGACGCACTCGATCTGCTGCGGCATTGGCTGACAGCCCAACTCGTTCGCCCAGCATTTGCCATGGGATACGGGCGTCTTGTTTCATAATTATGAGAATTTTATGGTCGATTCCGTCAACTGCTTCGTTTTCCACTGTCATACAGTCATTCTAATGAGCATTTCTGCGTTTTTCGCGGTTGCTTTGTCGCCACACTCAAGGCATGACCTTGGCAACTCACGCCACAGCTCCGCGGCCAATCACGACTGCTGCCGTCACGCTGATCCCTGGCTTCTTCACCGCACCCGTGCCACCCACACCACTTGTCTTTAACGCACAACACGATGCTTGCCCAACGGCGACTGTCGCACTCTTGCGATTCGCCGACGACATTGGTCGAGCCGTTGGATACGACCGAGAACAAGGTGGACGATTGATTCAAGACATTTTTCCCGTTCGCTCTCATGAACTTGCCCAGGTGTCATCATCATCAAAAGTGGTTTTGGGCTCGCATACAGAAACGGCGTTCCACCCGCACAAACCGCGTTACGTCGTACTGCTCTGTTTGCGCAGCGACCCACAGGCCGCCACCACATACGCCGACGTAGCCGACATCGTCATTCATTTGTCAGACGAAGATCTTGCAGTGCTACAGACCAACGAATTTGTTACCAGTGTTGACCCGAGCTTCATGAGCAACGGCGAACCCGATGCCCAAGTGCGTGTCACACCACTTACGGCAACTGGCGAAGGCTGGTCGCTGATCTACGACCAACTGCTCATGCGCGGCACGACACCGCGAGCAACCACAGCACTCTCTGCGATGCACCACGCCGTCAAGCACACGACTCAACAAGTCGTGCTTGCCGCCGGAGACATCTTGGTGATTGACAACCACCGTTGCGTACACGGGCGAACACCTTTTGCCCCGCGTTACGACGGCACCGACCGCTGGTTGAAGCGAGCGCTCGTGGTGCAATCGCTCGACGGCATTGATGCCATTGAGCGAGTTATTCAGACGCAGCTATAGCCAGCAAGCCATCTCGATAACGCCGCAACACCCCGACGCCCGCGCCACCGAACACCACTTGTTCAAATTGCGGGTCACGTGGTGCTGGCAACAAGATGTCTTTCGTAAGTAATGCAACTGTGTCAGCAAGTGAATCAGTCTGATGGGCGCCACCCAGGGTGTCCCAGATAGTGCGAACAGACGCATCCTGCAGGTAACGCGGGCGAACATACGGTTTGTTGAGCAGCACGGCATCAAACGCGATGCTCGAGTCGACATCCACCAACACATCACAGGCCTTAATCAAGCTCGGCGACGATGTGTCGTCGGTGATCCAGACGATGTCGCCAGCGTTCTGCAGCAGCGCCATTTCTCGCTCGGTGAGCATCGTATCTCTGGCGCGTAAGTGACCGCGCACGACGAGCTGCAGCGATTCACAGATACCAAGTTCGGCGATGAGTTGCAGTGTTTGTTGTTTATCCACCAAGTTGTTCCACTTCGGGATGAAGAGCAAAACACGACGGTGCTGAGTTGGCCGCAACGGTGGCAACTCTGCGGTGGATGTGGCTGCATATAACCGCGGTACCCATTCGTCGTTGAATCGTGCACTACCCCAGACCTGGGTGTTCTTGCCACTCATCGTGGAGTGTCCAACGATGACGTCACGGTGATACTCCGACGCAAACACATATGCCGCATGAGAATCGCGATCTGCAAAAGGCAGACGGCCAGCGTTGCCATCCATCACCGCCTGCACATGTTGGCTACGAATGATCGTGGTCTTGGTCGAGTGGCCATGTGGCAGCGCAACGGTTGCGATGCTCAGCTGCTGGGCCGCTAGTTGCAACTGCAGAAAATAGTCTGTTGCCAGCCACTGAGTGATGCGCCGCCCACGCTTGGGGCTCCGATGGGCGACACCTTCCCTCCACTCCATCACCACGACCCGTGCATCGAGTTGTCGCAACATCCTGCGCATCGACCAGCGATTCCAGCCCAGTTGATATAACCGTTTCAGCACGCCTGTCGAAGCACCGGACTTAATGAGTTGAATGTCGACATTCGGGCACTGCGGCAGCCACCATGCCGTTTGAAGATCAGTAAACACATCTGCATCGACTACTTGAATCACCGCGGCGTGGCCTTCTCGGGCAATCGCCCAAATTGCTGGAGCAATGTTGTCAGCGTCTGCTTTACCGGCCAGCGCAAACAACACTGTTCCACCCTGATGTGTCATTCGCGGTTCAGCCTTGGGCGGCGTGGTTCATCAGGGCCTGTTCGGCAAACCACAGGTCTGCATGCTCGCACTCGCGATACGAGGCAAAATAGGGCCCGCCAAGTGTGAAGTGAATCAACTTGGGTATCTCTGGCATGGTCATTTCGCCGACAAGGTAATTCCAGGTTGGGGGTAGCGCCCCAATTCGGCTTTCGTCAGCAAGCCACTTGAACTGGTGCAAAAACAAGCCTGTCTCGTTAGCGACTACCTGTGGCGTGAGCGCTCGACACTGCTCGTTGTTGAACAGCATCACGCTTGACCAATTCTTTTTTTCATACTTTGTCTGTGTTGCACCAAGAAATTTGATGTCGTCTCGGGCTACATAATCGTGCTTCACGCACATCACTGCAAACTGGTCATCGCGCAACGCAAACAGTTCGGCGATGTCCGTCGTTAACAACGTGTCACAATCCATGAATACTGACCAGCCGTTGTAGCCGCTCAGGTACGGCACTAAAAAACGTGTGAACGAGAAATCAGTCGACTCAATGCTGGACCGCTCGCGAGAATAAAAGCCCTGCATGTGGCGCTTTGCAACTGGCGTTATCGCGACTGGTTGCGAAGCATGACGCAGGATTGAATGCGACAGCACGTGATACGCCACCGACTCGTTGTCGTCGTAACCAATGAAAACCCGAATCATGCGATTAATACGTCGTGGGTTGAGGGCCAGAAACGGCGACGGCTTGACGAATGAGCAACAACTGCTCGAGCAGTGGCTTCATGCGATGTAGCGGAATCATGTTCGGCCCATCACTTGGTGCCTTGTCTGGGTCGGGATGTGTTTCCATAAACAGCCCATCAACGCCGACGGCAACTGCGGCACGCGCTAGTGCACCGGCAAATTCCCGCTGACCACCCGACGATGCGCCTTGCCCCCCTGGCTGTTGCACAGAGTGCGTTACATCAAAGATCACCGGCGCAGCGGCTCGCAGTTGTGGCAAGCCCCGATAATCAACCACCAATGTGTTGTAACCAAACGATGAACCGCGTTCAGTCACCAGCACATTTTCGGCATTGCCCGAGCGGAGCTTGTCAACGACATTCTTCATGTCCCACGGCGCAAGAAACTGGCCCTTCTTTACGTTGACTGCTTTGCCTGTGGCTGCTGCGGCGAGTAATAGATCGGTTTGGCGACAAAGAAAAGCAGGAATTTGCAGCACGTCAACGTGTTCTGCTGCCACCGCGGCATCGCCGCTTTCGTGAATATCGGTGAGCACCGGCACATCAAACTTGGCCCCGATGGCACTCAGCACACCGAGGCCGTCTTCACGCCCGGGCCCACGAAAACCGCCAACCGACGTGCGGTTGGCCTTGTCGTAACTGGCCTTAAACACATACGAAATGCCGAGGCTTCCACAAATTTCTTTCATCTGGCCCGCAACATGCTCGACGAGTGTCGGGGATTCAATCACACACGGCCCCGCAATGAGCACAAGTGGCTGACCATCACCGCATATGACGCCCTTACCAAGCTTGGCCAGCATCGGCGCCCCTGCGGCTGTGGGCGACATGACTACGACAACCCTGCCTGCACCAGATCATGCATGCGCAACATGCCGACGACTTTTGCTTCGTCGATCACAGGCAAAACAGTAATCGCTTTTTTGGCATTGCGTTCCATCAATGTGAGCGCTTCGATCGCAGGCATACCAGATACAACCGCAATCGGTGTGGTGGTCATTAAGTCGCGCGCCACCAGCCCACCCCATCCGTCGGCAGGGGTTCGCTTTAATGCGCGGCGTAGGTCGCCATCGGTGATGATGCCACCAAGTGCAGCAGGGTCAACAGCATTCTTAACGAGCACCGCACCAATGGCCTGCGTGGTCAGTGCGTCAACCACTTCGGGCAGTCGGGCATCGGCGTTGATCATTATCAACTTGTCCAGCGGAATCATCAAGTCGCGCACCATTAACGTGAGTCGCCGACCAATGGAGCCGGCTGGATGATTCATTGCGAAGTCGTTGACCGATACACCTTTGGCCATCATCCAAGCCACGGTGAGTGCGTCGCCGATCGCCATGGCCACCGCAGTGCTCGAAGTAGGCACTTGGTCGATTGGCGAAGCCTCGCGCTCGACTGATGCATCTAGTGCTAAGTCACAGCGTTGGCCGATTGCTGATTTGGTTTTGCCAAGAATGCCGAGTAGTCGTACATCGCGCTTTTTAACATAAGGGATCACCGCAAGTAGTTCGGTCGTTTCACCGCTGTTGCTAATCATGATGATCACATCGCCATCACGCACGACTCCGATATCGCCGTGCAGCGCATCAAGCGGATTCAGGTATACCGACATCAAGCCCACTGAGGTGAGGCTGGCGGCAATCTTTTGGGCAACGAGCCCGGATTTGCCCACACCGGTAACCAACACCTTGCCGTTGCAGGCCAGCAACATGTCGACGGCTCGTTGGGCATGTGTGACATCCAGGCGCTGCGCGGCAGCAGCAATGGCTTGCGCTTCGGCCAACATCACTTCGGCAATCGGCGGCGGAGTCGTCATTGATTCACCAGTTCTCGGGCACGCTCAAGGTCGCTCGGGCTGTCCACAGACAGTGTGTTGCGGGAGTGAGCAATGATCTCGTAGGTCTCAATGGTAATTCCATTGTCCAGCAGGCGGAGCTGTTCCAGTTTCTCGGCGTCTTCAAGAACTGATGGCAACAACTGCGACCAGCCAGCAAGAACATCGGCGTGGTACCCATACATACCAACGTGTCCCCAGTGCACTGCCTGCTGATACCACTCGGCTTGCTCTTGGCCACGCACAAAAGGCACCGCTGCTCGACTGAAATACAACGCTCGTTGCTGGGCGCTCACCACCACTTTGACCACATCCGGGTTGGCAAGTTTTTCAGCCGGCAACCGATAGATCGGGGTCACCACCCCAGGTGTCGGGGTGCGTTCACGAAACACATGGCACATTGATTCGATCACCAGTGGATCTACGAATGGTTGGTCACCCTGCACGTTGATAACGACATCACTGTTCAGTTCGCCGACAACCGACGCGATGCGCTCAGAACCTGACGAACATGATGGTGAGGTCAGCAAGACGCGATAACCCCACGTGGTGCCGAGGTCAACAATTTCTGGTGAGTCGGTGCACAACACCACCTCGCTGATTGAGTGCGCTGTCCGCGCTGCGTCCAATACCCGACGCAACATTGGTTGGCCACCGATGTCGGCAAGAACCTTGCGGGGCAACCGAGTGGATTCAAGTCGCGCCGGCACCGCGACGACAAACTTCAACGGCGGCAAACCTTTAGCGGCCGCCGGCGACGGCAGGCACGATGGAAACAGTCTGACCACCCAACACTTCAGTATCAAGACCCTTCAGGTAACGCACATCGTCGTCGGCCACGAAAACATTCACGAACTTGTGCAGGTTGCCGTCGACGTCAAGCAACTTGGCTGCAAAACCTGGGTGTGCTGTTTCCAAACCGTGCAGCACATCACGCAGTGTTGCGCCGGCAACCGACACCGTGCTCGCACCGCCCGAAAGTGGACGCAAGGTAGTGGGTATACGAACGGTTACTGATGCTGTTACCGACATGGCTTCAGGCTATCGCTGGCGGTGTGAACGAAGAATCAGTTGTGTGACGATGCGCGAACTCAACGTGACAAGCGGAAGCCCGCCGCCTGGGTGCGTGGCACCACCCACGAGGAAAAGACCGCGACGTGGGCCGCGCATGGCGGGTCGACGAAATGCAGCGCGCCGCCCGTTGGACGATGTTCCATAGATTGCTCCACCTGGTGAGCGGTATCGCTCGGCCAAATCGCGCGGCCCGATTACTTCGGCAAAGCGTGCACGGTCGCGCAGGTCTGGCCCAACTGCTGCAAGCTGTTCCAACATCCACGGGCCTATATCGCGTGCATTGACTGTGTCGTCAGATGGTGTGTTGATGAGGAGGAACCAGTTTTCGCACCCCGCTGGTGCTTGCGATGCATCCGTAACACTCGACACACACCCATAAATTGTCGGGGCAGTCGGCACCCGGTTGGCACTGATGTCGTTGAACTCGCGTGCGTAGTCGCGCGAAAACCACACGTTGTGATGTTCGATCAACGGTGTGCGCCCATCCACACCGATGAGCACTGCCACACCACTGGTCGAGCGTTCAGTTTGTTGCACAGCGCGCAGCCTTTTGGTGTCGGGCAACAGATCCCGATATAAATGTTCGGCATCAGCATTAACGACCACCAC
>SYEA01000039.1 GCA_005800965.1 Actinomycetota bacterium
GATGTCGTTGCCCTGGCGATTGCCTTGGGTTGGATTGTGGTTTTCCCAGAACACTCGCAACATGGCGTCGAGCGAGGTCGCAGCAGTGTCAAACACCACCATCACCACTTCGGTATGCCCGGTGCGCCCACTGCACACCTGCTCATACGACGGGTGCGGCGTTGCGCCACCGGCGTAACCCACTGATGTGGAATACACACCAGGTGCCTGCCAAAACTTGCGCTCCGCACCCCAAAAACATCCCATGCCAACCACGAGCGTTTCGCACGTCGCTGGCCACGGCCCGACGAGCGGAGCTCCGTTAATGAAGTGGGCGGCTGGTACAGGCATCATGAGCGGCGTCTTGCGAGTTCGTAACTCAAGATAGTGGAGGCCATAGCCACGTTCAGGCTCTCGGCTCGCCCGGCGTGCTCAATGCGAATCCATCCGTCGACCAACGCAGAGTTGTCTTGGCTCACGCCATGGGCTTCACTGCCCAACACCACACACACGGCACCTGTGAGGTCGGCGTTGGCCAGCGTCAGCGAGTTCGTCTGTTCGTGTGACGACGTTGCGAGCACCCGATAGCCGAGTGCTTTTACTTCGCTCAGTTGCACGGCTTCCACCACCGGCACATGAAACACGGCCCCAGCCGACGCCCGCACCACTTTTGGGTTGAATGCATCAACACAGCCCGAGCCCAGCACCACACCAGATGCCCCCATGGCCTCGGCACTGCGCACGATGGTGCCCAGATTGCCCGGGTCGTTCACAGCATCCAAAAACATCACCCATGGTGCAGCAACGCCGGTGGCTGCAACTTCGAGTTTGGCCAGCGACGCCATACGCCGCGACACCAAGGCCATGTTTGGCTGCGGAGATTCCGTCGATGCCACGCGCTCGAGCACGCCTTCGCCAAACACAAACACGGGCGCATCGACACCATCGACGGGTGCTGCGTTGCTCGTAACGAACTGCGCCAACACATCCCAGCCGCTACGAATGGCCTCAGCGATGAGCACGGCACCTTCAACGACGAAGAGACCTTCGTCAAGTCGGGCCGAGCGACGCGAGAGCAAGCGTCGCAGTTGTTGAACTCGCTGGTGAGAAAACCCCAGCGTTTCGTTCAGGCGAGTGCCGCCTTGGCAGTATCGACCAGCTTCTTGAAAGTTGCATCGTCGGTGATGGCCAGATCGGCGAGCACTTTGCGATCAACTTCGACACCTGCTTTGTGCAGGCCGTCAATGAAACGGCTGTACGACATGTCGTGCACGCGGCAACCCGCGTTGATGCGCTGGATCCACAAACTGCGGAATTCGCCTTTCTTGGCGCGACGGTCACGAAAGGCATATTGCCCGGCGTGCAGAACGGCTTCGTTGGCACTACGGAAGGTTCGGCTGCGATCACCGAAATACCCCTTCGCTTTCTTCATGATTGCCTTGTGTTTCTTTTTGGCGTGAACGCCGCGCTTTACGCGTGCCATGGTGTGTGCTCCTTATCTGTGACTGGGTGGTGTGGATGAATCGGGTGGATAGAGGTCGGTTGGGTTCTAGCGCTCGCAGAGCAAACGCTTGATTTTGCGGGCATCGCCTTTGTGCACGTCGACCGTGCCGTCGAGACGACGGGTGCGCGATGAGGGCTTGGCCTCGAACAAGTGCTGGCGCATGGCCTGTTGACGGCGCAGCTTGCCGCTTCCCGTTATCTTGAAACGCTTTTTGGTTGTCTTGGATGTCTTCATCTTCGGCATTGCTGTCTCCTGTCGTGGTGGTGTTATGCGGTTTTCGAAACGTCGTTGGTGGCGGCTGGCTTCCTGGTACTGGCAGCGGCTGCTTTTTTGTCCGGCGAGAGCACCATGGTCATGCTGCGTCCGTCGAGCCGGGGTGAGGTATCCACCTTGGCGATAGGGCCAAGTTGTTCCAGCACCTCGTCGAGAACTTTCTTACCCAGTTCTGGGTGAGCCATTTCTCTTCCTCGGAATTGCAACGACACCTTTACCTTGTGCCCCTCTTCGAGGAACTCAAGCATGTGCCGAACCTTCGTGTCGAAGTCACCCTTGCCGATTTTTGGTCGGAACTTCACTTCTTTGGTCGTGATTTGGATGGTCTTCTTGCGAGATTCTTTCAGACGTTGGGCTTCTTCGTAACGGAATTTGCCGTAGTCCATGATTCGGCACACCGGCGGATCGGCCTGTGCGGCAACTTCGACTAAGTCGAGTTCTGCCGCACGCGCTCTGGCGAGCGCATCTTCGATTGGCACGATCCCCACCTGTGAACCATCGGCATCAACGAGACGCACTTTCGCTACGCGAATGCGTTCGTTGTACCTGGGTTCATTTGATGGCGGTGCTATGACTGGTCACTGCTGTTCAAGCGGCTGTGCCTCCTGTGTAGTCGGAATGGGTAGTGGGAAATAGCCAGAGGTCTGCTGCAAGCAGAGCAGGTGCGCAAGGGGACGAGAGGCGGCGACACGCACCGCTGGCACTCGACCCACACTCACTCACCAACCCTTGCTCGTAAACGAACATCCGTTGGAATCTTGTGGCGAGGTGGAAAGGCCACTTTCGTAGCCGATCACTTAGCCGTGGCATTGGCCGCCGAAGCGGTGGCAACGCCTCCAATAGCGTAGCGGCGATGACTACGAACGATGCCACCGACGATTCCACCGACAATCTCGACGAATCCACTGCCCTCTCCGACGCCCAGGAAGCGCTCGAAGACGCTCGCCGGCGCATCGCCGAAGCACCTGCCCAGGTGGTGGTGGTCAATCACTTGATGGGTCTGTATGAATTGGCGGCCATTCACTTGTCGGCGGTGCCGCCGAAACTGGATGACGCCTCGCTGGCCATCGATGCGTTGGCTGCCTTGGTAGACAAACTGGGTAATCGTCTGGGCGACGACATCGAAACGATGCGCGATGCCCTGGCCAATATTCAGATGGTCTACGTGCAGATGAAGTCGAAGGCGTAGTTACTCGTCGTCGTCGGCCTCGGCGGCATCAGCCTCGGCCAGTGCGGCATCCAACTCTTGCATTGCCGAGTTGTCTGCAGAGATACCACGGCTCTGCGCAAGCTCGTCGATCTCACGTAGGGGTTTGTTGACTGATGTGAATACCTTGCCCGTCGTGACTGCTTTGAGTTTCTTCTGCATCGTTTCAAAGTGGCGAGCGATGTCCTTCAAGTTCTTCACGTAGTTGCCCCACGCCTTACCGAAATTGGTGAGCAACCGCAGCACGTCGTTGGCGTTCTGCTCCATGTGGAAACTGGCGGTTGCTTGACGTACGACACCCAGGAAGGCATACAACGTGAGTGGCGAGCACAACACGACGCGCTTTGCTACCGACTCATCAATCAGGCTCGGCTTGTGCTGCTGAATGAACCCCAGAATGCCCTCATTGGGGATGAACAGCAAGACGTAGTCGAGAGCATTGGCCCCGGATTGCGTGACGTAGTCGCGCTTCTCCAACTCTTTGACCCGCTCTTCCACGTTCTTGATGAACGCATCCTTCATGATCTTGCGAGTGTTGTCGTCTTGCGCCTCAAAATACTTGAGATAGTTCTCCATAGGAAACTTGGAGTCGAGATACAACACGCGATCTGGCGGCAAAAAGAAGGTGTAGTCGGGCTTCCCGCCAGCCTCGAGCTTTTCCTGCATCTCATAGTTGATGCCGCGTTCGAAACCCGATTGCATCAGGATGTCTTCGAGCATTTTTTCACCCCAGTTGCCGCGGCCCTGCGAACTGGAGAGCACCTTGTTGAGTGCCTGGGTCTGTTGCGCCAAGCCGGCGACAGCTGTGTCAACATTGCCGAACTTTTCTGAGTTGGCTTCGCGCAATTTGGAAATCTCGGTTTCAAGTCGACCCATTTTTTCGTCGATTTGTTTCTTGGTGGTGTCGATGACCTCGCCCACTTGGCGTGCCGCCGTGCTGATGGCATCTTGGCGATCGTCTTTGGCCTGGTCGGCCAAGTCACGGAGTGTTTCACCATGAATCTCGCGAATCACTTCACGGATGTCGGCAGCCGACAAGGTGGGCTGGGCGCCGGCCACGGGGGCTGGCGCAGCCCCACCGGGCTTGCGTTGGAGTACCACCAGCACGGCAACGACGGCAATGACGAGGCCTACTGCGAGGCCGACGAATGTTTCCATAGTGGATTGCTCCTTAATTGATGAGGGGGTGAAGAGATCTACGCAAGTTTGGCACCGAGGTGTGATGTGATGGCGTATTGCTCGGAGCGCTAGTTCCGAGTCGTGTTCCAGTAGCGCCAGATCATCACCATGGCGGCGGTGTCCAAACCGCAATAGCGATACAGCGCCTCGGCCAACTGCGTGCGGTGGGCCTCGTCGCCACGGCGCGCGCCGTAGACCATCGATTGGTAGGCACGCATCGCCCCTACACCATCGGTGACCGATTCACCTGCGCCGTCGGCGTCGAGTGAGTCATCGAGGTCGGGTGACTGCGAGGTCAACTTGAGAGTCTGATACGGGTCGAGAGGGCGACCAGCGGTGTCAACGGTGTAGTACTGCGCAAACCACGGATCAGTCCACAGGAAATCTCCACTCGCCCAGATGCTGTCGAGCACCCGTTTGATGGAATGGCTGCCGTTCATGGCCGGATGGCTGAAGAAGCGCTGCGACCACTTGAGCATGTCGACGATGCGAGTTTCCTCTACGGGGGTCTCGTCTTCGCCTTCTGCCACTTCGCGGCCAACGAGCGAATCAAACCAGTCAGCCAGCGACGCATCCAGCGCGCCGCGCTCGCGCAACTGACGACGCACGCCGCGCAACGTCGTCTTTTCATAATGGCTCCACACCAGAACGGTGCCGGTCTCACCGATCACCTTGCGCAGTTCACGAACGAACTCGTCGTTGGGATACACGTCGCGCAGGTTCAGCCACTGGGCATGTTGCAACGTGGTGGCATCGGGCGATGCCAGCGTGTGGCAACTGAATTGAAACGCCACCTGTTCGTAGGGCTTCATACCCGCCAAATACGGCACGGGGATGCGTGACGCTTCAAAGTCGATGAAGTGAATCGGATACGTGACCGCCCTCATCTCGTCGAGTAGCGCAGCATCTTGCAGCTCTCGGCCGGTGCGCGCCGCCGCCACTTGGTTGCGGCGTGGTGGACCCCACGAGCCGCCGGCATCAACGACGCCGTCGGGCAAGTCGACTAACCGATAATTGCCAGCGTCGCGCATGGCTTCGTAGACGGCTTTTTGCTCTTTGGATCGGTAGCCCTGATGAATGTCGAGGATGTGGGGTGAATCGGCGGGTGATGGCCCCCAACACTCGGTGAAACCGTTCGGCGTGAGGCTGGCCCCGCGAAACTCGCACTTGCGACACAACGTGGCGGGGCGTTCGGGAACATACTCAGGCTGGTTGCCGTCGAGAAAATCCAGCAAGTCTCGTGCCGAGGTCTCCACTTCGCCCATGAGTTGGTCGACGGCCTGCGCAACATCGATGAATTCCAAGAAGTGATCAGCAGCCAATGCGGCCCGATCGCCCGTGAACACCGCCCGCGGTTTGTTGCGGTCAGCATCTTTATCGTCAACGATGTCGATGTTTTTGTAGATGCCTTCCAGGCTGGTGCGCTTGGTTTTGTTGACCACGCACAACTGGGGGCGAATCTCTAGCCCTGGGTGCACCAACCGCGCCACCATGACCTGGAACGTGATGTCGAGCAGATACGGCCGCCAACTGCTATTGACGTCGCCGTTTTTGGTGAAGAACTGTGCCGGGTCGTCTGACTCGACGCTGGTGGCTTTGATTTCGGTGAGCACCGCATGCGTGGCGAACTGCTCCCATCCGTCAACGCGGGCTTGATAACGATCGTGCTTGAGCGTGACTTCAAACTCGGCAGCCGGGTTGGCATGCAGCATCACGCCGTGGGCAATGGCTTCGACCATGAAGCCACCTTCGGCAAAAAATTCGAGCATGTCGTTGTCTTGCAAACTGCTCGGATACTTGGCTTTGTAGTACTTGAGCTTCTGCTTGCATTCAACGCCCAGCTTGAAATTGGACTTCGTGAGGTAGTGCTTGGTCACGTGCTCATTCTCCTTCAGGGGTGTGGGGTGAGGTTGCGATACGCACTGCCATACGCACGGTCGGCCCACGCCTGTGCGGTGATCGGCACATCACACCTGGCTGGACAATGTGCGTAACACCCCTATGGCACCATTGCCATGTGCCCACAACGGGTACGAACTTCATCCAGACGACCTGAGGGCCCCGGCCCGTTGAAGGTCACCAACCGATCTCAAGTCGGTGGTAAAGCCGGGATCGATGAGGAGATAACCATGACCACCCATTCACCGCAATCC
>SYEA01000040.1 GCA_005800965.1 Actinomycetota bacterium
CAAGAGCTGGCGCGTACGAAAACAACCCACCCAGCGACGAGATTTCACCACTGCGGGTTTTGCCCGAAACCGCAAGAATCACGGCGAACATACCCAAGTTTGTGGCTGCATACACAATGAGATACACCACCACTGCCCGTAACGCTGCTTCGCCGGCGGCACCGCCAGCCACGGCGAGTGGCATCAGAACGAAACCGCCCTGGCTCACCGACGAATAGGCGATCATGCGCACCAAGTTGGTCTGGCGTAGGGCGAATATGTTGCCAGCAGTCATGGTGAGTGCCGAAAGCCCCCAGATAAACGGCTGCCACACGTCGCGCCCCTCAGGAAACGCAGTGAGCACCAACACCACCAGTGCCACGAACCCAGCTGCTTTGCTCGCCACCGACAAAAACGCCGTTACTGGTGTCGGGGCACCTTCGTAGGTGTCGGGCGCCCAGGTGTGAAACGGCACTGCTGACACCTTGAACGCAAACCCAACTATCACGAAGACGACGGCGAGTGCCTGCACAGCGCCGAACGCACCGTCTAGGTCAATCGACTTGCCGATGTCAACGAGCAGTGTGGAGTTGGCGACGCCGTACAACAACGACATGCCATACAACATCACCGCCGAGGCGAATACACCGAGCAAGAAATACTTCACACCAGCTTCATTGCTCTTCAAGTCGCGCTTGCGCCAAGCCGCCAACATGTACGCCGGAATCGAGAGGAACTCCAGCGCTACGAACACCGACACCAAGTCGCGTGCCGAGGCCATCATCACCATGCCCAACAAACTGGAGAGCAAGAGGAACCAATATTCACCCCGCCAGTAGTCGCCTTCTTCGATGTGCGATGATGACAACAGAACGATTACATAGCCCGCCAACAAAAACAGTGCCTTTACTACCAGGCTGAATTCGTCGACCACATATCGGCCGTCGAACATGGAGCGCACCGAGTTGTCATGCACGGCCAACGTGAGCACGGGTACAACGGCACCGAGCAGTGAAAAGCCCGTGAGTACCGACAACAACCACTTGTTGCGCTCGGTGGTGAACAAATCCACCAGCAACACCACCGTCAAACCAACAGCCAACACGATCTCCGGCGCAAGCGCGTGATAATCGATTGTTGGCGCCGTCCATGGCGCGGCAACTGTGGTCAGAAGTGTCACGCGTCAGCCCCCGAACGCCCGCAAGGTCTCTTGCACTGCTGGGTCGATGACGCTGAACAGCAAGTTGGGAACCACACCCAGCACCACGATGGCAATCAGCATCGGCAGCCACGCCACCCACTCGTAAGTATTCACGTCGTGCATCTCGTGATGATCGTCGCCCTTGGGTGTGCCGAATGCAGTGCGTTGGTACAGCCACAAGAGATACGCAGCAGCCAGCACGGTGCCAAGTGCCGCAATCACCATGTAGGTGCGGTACACGGTCACATTCAAACCCGCAGCCGGGTTGTACGCCGAAAGGATTGCCGGGAACTCACCCCAAAATCCTGCGAGACCAGGCAAACCCAAAGATGCCATAGCGCATAGGCCAAGAATCCAACCAAGGCGTGGCACCTGAGTGAGCATGCCGCCCAGTTTGCTGATCTCCAGCGTGTGATAGCGCTCTTTGACGCTGCCCGCAATGAAGAACAACATGCCAGTGATCAAACCGTGGGCCACCATGCCAAACACCGCTGCATTCACACCGAAGGGTGTGAGTGTCGAGATTCCCAACATCACAAAACCCATGTGCGCAACTGACGAAAATGCAATCAGGCGCTTCATGTCGGTCTGTGCCAAGCAGCCGAACGCACCGTAGATGATGCCGATGACTGCCAGACCACCAATCCACGGTGCCCACTCGATGGCTGCGTCGGGCAACATCGGAATTGCAATGCGCACGAACCCGTAGGTACCGAGCTTCAGCAAAATCGCCGCCAAAATTACCGAGCCCTGGGTTGGTGCCTGTGTATGGGCATCGGGCAACCAGGTATGGAAGGGAAACATCGGCACTTTCACGGCGAAGCCCACGAACATTCCGGCGAAGATCCAAACTTGGGCGTTCTTGGCGATTCCGGCACCGTTTTCGACAAGGTATGGAATCGCAAAGCTCTCAGCGCCAGTTTTGAAGAACATCGCGAGGAAGGCAACGAGCATGAGTGCCGAGCCGAACATGGTGTACAAAAAGAACTTCAGCGAGGCGTACTGACGATTCTCGCCGCCCCAGACGCCAATCATGAAATACATCGGTAGCAACACAATTTCAAAGAACACAAAGAACAAGATGAGATCTTGGGCGATGAATGTGCCTGCCATACCCGTTTGCAAAATCAGCATCAACGAAAAGAAGGCTTTCGGGTTGCCTGGTGATGGGATGTGATCGAGGCTGTAGATCACCACGAGCAGCGTGACCACCATGCTCAACAAATACAACGGGAGGCTGATGCCATCCAAGCCGATGTAGTAGGTGCTCTTGATAACGGGAATCCACTCGGTTTGGGCAACGAACTGCATCGAGCCCGCCTGGCCAAAATCAAAACTGAACAACGTGAATGCACCGACGGCAACGGTGGCGATGGAAGTAACGAGTGCAACTATTTTGATGGCTGCTTCGTTGGCTTTTGGCGTGACAAGTAAGACGAGCACGCCAAGCATCGGCAGGAAAGTGCCGACGCTGAGCACCCAGTTGTCGTCGTTGATCATCTGCATGGTGTTATCTCCCGTTGTGTAATCAGGTATTGAGAATGACGAAGACGAGTGCGACTACTGCGGCGGTTGCAAACAACAACGCGCCGTAGTGACCGACTCGACCGGATTGGATTGGTTGCACGGTGGTGCCTGCCGACTGGGCAAGTTCTCCCGAAGCATTCACAGCACCGTCGACGACTCGCTGATCGATATCGCGGTACACCACGAGAGCCACGACGCGCGCTACGCGAGCGATGCCGTGCAAGATACCGTCAAGCACCTTTTGGTTGAACCAATACGCACCCTGCGCCATCGGCCCCACTACTGCGCGCACCACGCCACGCTCATACAAATCATCCAAATAATATTTGTTGGCCAACAGTCGATAGCCGGCGCGTGCCACACCGTTGCGCTGGGTGAGCCCTACCAATCGCGGGTCGCGTCGACCATAGAACGCAGCACTCAGCAGCCAGCTGATGGCGATGCCGGCAAACACGAGTGCGAGCGACAGCAACGCCTTTGACCACTTGAACTTGGCGTGATTCACCTGTGGTGCGTAACAGATGCCATCCACCGGAGTCTCTTTGCCACAAGGCGAGTCGCCATACCCGGACTCGGCTTCAGGCAGTGACAATACGAGTGCTGCCCCAGGGCCACCTGCGGACGGTTGGACAACGACCACTGCGCGGGGCTCGACCCACTTCTTCATGTATTCCCACGACTCGCCGAATGGCGTGGCGTTGAACAGCCCGGAAAAAATTGCCAGCACCGCAAGAATGGCGATTGGTGCGGTGATCAAAATGCCTGACTCATGCGGTGAGTCGTGTTTGGTGTCGTGCGTGTCGTGAGAACTATGTGCATCATGCGCACCGTGCATGTCGTGTGCATCGTGCGTGTCGTGCTCACCTGCCGATGCGCCACGGGCCTGGCCGAAAAATG
Source organism: Actinomycetota bacterium (assembly GCA_005800965.1). Classification (GTDB taxonomy): domain Bacteria; phylum Actinomycetota; class Acidimicrobiia; order Acidimicrobiales; family Ilumatobacteraceae; genus F1-60-MAGs027. The sequence continues at coordinate 3,605 of SYEA01000040.1, forward strand.
TGAGGTACGTTGCTCGTGTCATGTATGCCGCGGTGAGGAATGCGCCACCAAGACCAACGACCATGAAGAACGTGTAGCCGTTGGCACCGACATTGTCGATGATTTCGTCTTTGGAGAAAAAGCCCGAGAACGGAAACACACCACACAGAGCCAGCGTCGACACCGTCCACGAAGCAAAGGTGATGGGCATGTGCTTGCGCAACCCGCCCATGTCTTTTTTCATGTCAAATGAATGGTGTGACGCACTATGGCTGATTGAGCCCGCACACAAGAACAAACACGCCTTGAAAAACGCGTGAGTGAAGATGTGAAACACCGCAGGCAACCACGCACCGGCGCCGAGACCCAACATCATGTAACCAAGTTGACTGACCGTGCTGTAGGCCAACACTCGTTTGATGTCGGTCTGCACAAATGCCAATGCTGCGGCAATCACGATCGTGATGGCGGCAATCACCATGATCACGTTGGATGACGGGCCGAGAATGTCAAGCCCGGTGAAAAACACCGGATACAAACGAGCAACAAGGAACACTCCGGCCACCACCATCGTGGAGGAATGCAACAGCGAGCTCACCGGTGTGGGGCCAGCCATTGCGTCAGGCAGCCAGGTGTGCAGCGGAAACTGGCCGCTCTTGCCGATCGCGGCGATGAACAAAGCGAACGCAGCCACCAAAATGACCGTCGAGTTTGGTTCACCCGATAGCGCCCAAGCAGAAATGCCGCGAATAGAGAACCCCGACAGACCAAGGTTCGTGGTGGTCCAGTCGTTGGCAGCGAAGAACAGCATGCTGATGCCCACCAGCAGGCCAACGTCTCCGGTGCGTACCGTGAAAAATGCCTTCAGTGCAGCGCGACTATTGGCGCCGTCTTCCCACCAGTGGCCAATGAGCATGAATGAACATAGGCCCATGATTTCCCAACCGAGCAAGAACAAAATCATGTCTTCGGCAATCACCATGGCCAACATGCCCGCTGAGAACAACGTGAGCGCAGCAAAAAAGTGGGTGTAGCGCCGATCGCCACGCAGGTATTCCAACGAATAGATCTGCACGAGGGTGGAAATGAACGCCACGACGAAGAGCACCACCACGGTGAGCCCATCAATGTGCTGGCCAATGGTGAACTGCATTCCGCCTGCCTGCCACCACGTCCAGGTGCGCACCACTGGGGCCACAAACTGCTCTTCATTGGCTGCACCAACCCGTTGAATCCACTGCCAAGCCGCGCCGCTTGCCAACACCAGACTGACGAGCATCGACAACACACCGATTTCGCTGCCCTTCTTCGGGAGGCGCTTGCCAATCAGCACGATGAGTGCAAACCCAATGGTGGGCACCACCGGTGCGAGCCAGGCGTTTTCGAGGAACCACCCACCGCGCAATGGGGCCAGCACTTCAGACGCAGCAAACATCATCAGCCCCGCATCTCGCTGAGTTCATCCAAACCGATACTGCGGCGATTGCGATAAATGAGGAGCACCATCGCCAGACCAACGCCGACTTCGGCAGCAGCAACTGCGATGATGTACAACGCAAAGGTGTGACCATCTGCAGAGCCATTACGCAATGCAAACGCCAGCAGGTTGATGTTCACCGAATTAAGAATGAGTTCGATTGACATAAGCACCAGCACTGCATTCTTGCGAGCAATGACGCCATAGACGCCGATGCAAAACAAGATTGCCCCGAGTATCAGGAACTGGCTGATCAACATGCGCTGCTTCCCATCGTCTAGTCCTTGCGGGCCAGCACGATGGCCCCGATGATTGCTGCGAGTAGGACAAACGACAACGCCCAGAAGGGCAGTAAATATGGCCCGAATATTTGATCCGATATCTCGGGCACACCGATGAGTCGGGGTTCGCCCGGCAACTCTTCGTCACCGAACGACGACACGATTGCAATCGCCATCGCAGCGAATAGCAGGCCTGCAACCGGGATCCCGAGCAAGCGATAGGAGTTGTTGAGGTCGCGTTCGGTGCCGATGCGCGCACGCGTGAGCATGGTGCCGAACAAAAACAACACCATGACTGCACCGATGTACACCAGCACCTGAGTGACGGCAACAAACTCGGCAGCAAGCAGCACATACTGCGCGGCGGCGCCGCTCAGCACCACTACAAGCCAGAGCGCCGCGTGCACCACGTTGCTGGTGGTCACCACGCGTAGGGCGGCCACGATCATCAGCAGCGAAATCACGGCGAACCCGATGTTTTGGGCGGTGAACAACTCCACGGCGATCACTGCGTTACTTCTTTTTCTCGGCGCCGGCTTCGAGTTCTGGTGCTTCGGGAACGGTCTCCATCCACTCCCCAAGTTTTGCTTTGTCGTGCAGCAAATCAGCAATGCGCGGCTCGCAATATTCGTATTCGGGGCTCCAAAAGAGGGCATCAAACGGGCAGACATCCACGCAGATGCCGCAGTACATGCATAAGGCGTAATCGATGTCGAAACGGTCCAGCATGTTGACTTGTCGTTCCTTGCCGCCTTCGCGACGTGGCGGGGCGAGTTCTTTGTGTCCTTCTATATAGATGCACCAGTCGGGGCACGACCGGGCACACAACATGCACGAGGTGCAGTTGTCTTCGTGCAGCGCAATGACCCCGCGCGCTCGTGTTGGCGGTGCTTCTTTCTCGTGCGGATACTGCACCGTGTTGGCGCCTTTGGTGACGGTTTCAAACAGCGTGCCGAGCGTGACACCGAGACCTTTGACTAGACCTGGAACCTTGGGCATTTACATCACCACCTTAAAGATCGACGTGATTGCGATGTTGCCAAGCGACACGGGAATAAGCACCTTCCACGCGAAGCGCTGCAACTGATCCTCACGAAAACGCGGCGAGCTAAAACGCACCCACATGATGATGAACACAATCAGCATCATCTTGGTGAACATGATGAGTGGCCCGACGAAATTCATCCAATTGGCAACCGAGTCGATGTCTGACCAGCCGAACCAGGCAAACGGCACTCCCCAACCACCCAAAAACAACACTGACGTAATCATCGCAAACACGCCGGCGGTGGCGAACTCACCAATGAAGAACATGAGGAAGCGAAACCCGGAATATTCGGTCATGTACCCGGACACCAATTCACTTTCGGCAATCGGCATGTCGAATGGGGCCTGGGTGAGTTCAGCCTGAATGGCGATCATGAAAATGATGAAGCCGACGAACTGGGTGAGCACGTAGGGGTTGCCCAAGCCACTGAAGCCAAAAATCTCACCCGAGTTTTGGGCAACCACGATTTTCTGCAAATTCATCGTTTCGGCCTGAATCACCACACCGATAACGGCAAGCACCATTGGCAGCTCGTAGGCAATCAATTGTCCGGCAGCGCGCAAACCACCGAGCAGTGAATACTTGTTGGCGCTTGCCCAACCTGCCATCAAAATGCCGAGCACGGACAGCGACGACACCGCGAGTGCATAGAAAATACCGACTTCAAAATTGGTGAACCAGGCATCGGGCCCGAACGGCACCACGGCCACCAACAAAAACGTGCTGGCCAAAACCACGATGGGGGCCATCCTGAAAATACGCGGGTCAGCACGCTGGGGGATGATGTCTTCTTTCTGCAACCACTTGCCAACTTCGGCAACCAACTGCAGCGAGCCGTACGGGCCTGCCTCCATTGGGCCGAGTCGGCTCTGCATGAACGACATCATCTTGAACAAAAACACATAGACAATCGTTCCCGCCGGCAACAACACCGCAACAATGCCGCCGAGCACGCGCAACAGCGACTGGCCCCAATACGGCACTTCAACTGCCAACAGACTCATCATCGGTCGATGTCGCCAAGAATGAAATAGAGCGAAGCAAGGATCGTGACGATGTCTGGCACGTACACGCCGCGCAGCGCCCACGGTGCAACCGACATGTTGTTGAAACTTGCCGAACGAATCTTCACTCGGAATGGCCCGAGCTCACCACGGGACACGACGTAGTAACCCATCTCGCCGAGTGGGTTTTCGGTTGATACCCATGCTTCACCTTCGGGCACTTTGATGATCTTGGGGACCTTGGCCATGATCGGGCCACTGGGGATGGTGTCGAGCAATTGGTCGACAATTTTGGTCGACTCGCGCGTTTCCTGCAGCCGTACCCAACAACGCGCGAAGCTGTCACCGTCGGGGTGTGTCCATACCTTCCAATCGGCTTTGTTCCAGGCCATCGGCAACGACTGATCGCGACGCAGGTCCCAATCCACACCGCTGGCCCGCAGGTTGGCACCCGACAAGCCGTACTGCAACGCGACATCTCGTGGAATCACACCGATGCCACGCATGCGGGCCTGGAAGATTTCGTTACCGAACAACAGGTCGTCGATTTGATCGCAGAACGTGCGCAACTTTTTCATCACTGCCTTGGTTTCGGCAATCCAACCCTTGGGCAGGTCGTCTTTTAATCCGCCGATGCGATCGAAGTTGGGATGGAATCGCCCACCAGTGGCACCCTCGATGAGGTTGAGCACGTATTCACGATCGCGGAAGGCAAAAAACACCGGCGTGATGGCGCCCATCTGCACACCAAGGTCGCCGAGAAACAGCGACACGTTGGCGATGCGCGACAACTCGAACAAGATGGTGCGAATGTGTTGCGAACGGGCTGGGGCCTCGACGCCCATCAACTTTTCGGCGGCCAGAATAAACGGCACCTCGTTGGCGAAACTGCCCAACCAGTCGATGCGGTTCACCAGCGAAGTCACCTGCGGATAGGTGCGAACCTCGGCAAGCTTTTCGTATCCGCGGTGCATGTAGCCACACGATGGCTCGGCCCACACCACTTGCTCGCCGTCGAGACGGGCGATGATCCGCAAGGTGCCGTGCGTGGCGGGGTGCTGTGGCCCAATGTTGAGCGTCATCCCCTCGGTTTCAAGTTCAACATTGAGGCGTGAGTCGGCAGCCTGACTGGCGATATACGCCAGACGTTGACGGTCTCCCAACAGGCGATCGGTGAGGCTCATGACTCGTCTGCACTTTCTTCAGCCCCACCACCGGGTAGCGGCTCGACATCCACGATGCCTGGCCAAGGTTTGATCATGCGCGCCAAGAGCGGGAAGTCTTTGCGCAACGGATGACCTTCAAAGTCCATCGGCAGATACATATTGCGCAAGTCGGGGTGGCCATCGAAGGTGATGCCAAACATTTCGTGGGTTTCACGCTCATGCCAATTTGCCCCGGCATACACATCGTGGAGCGACTCGAGCGATGGACGTGTGTCGTCAACATCAACCTTCACGATGACACCCACATGCGTCACCGGGTTCATGACGCGCGCGAAGACTTGCATCCGCGTGTCGCCGCCTGCGTAACCCGAACGTATCGTGGTGTCGCGCACCGGCGTGGGCTCGGTTGGGTCGTCTTCACCGCGACCGAATGGTGACGGCATCCAGTCGATCGCCGACAAGAAACAGAAGTAGTGAAACCCGAGCGTGTCGCGCAGTGTACGCATCGAGGACTTCCATGCATCCGTGCGAACACGTAGCCACAGATCTTCTTTGTGGAACGAGTCCACGAGACGGTCACCTAGTGCGGCAATCACCTCGGCGGCCGAGGTGATGCGCGGCTGCGTGCTTGTTGCGGATTGCTCAGGCGCCGACGACAACGGGTTTTCCTCTTCGTTCAGCGGTCGCACTGGCATCAAGCGAGCGCGTGCCTTCGCCGCGCCAACGCGCACCCATGTCTTCGTTCTTGATGCGCTCCTGCAATAGCACGATGCCTTCAAGTAACGCTTCGGGGCGCGGCGGGCAACCTGGCACATACACGTCGACGGGAATGATTTGATCGACGCCTTTGGTCACCGAGTATGAATCCCAATATGGGCCACCACAATTTGCGCAGCTGCCCATGCTGATTACATATTTGGGTTCGGGCATCTGTTCGTACAAACGTTTGATGGCGGGCGTCATCTTGTCGGTGACTGTTCCCGAGATAACCACAAGGTCGGCTTGACGAGGGCTGGCCGGCAGTGGAATCACACCAAGTCGCATCACGTCGTAGCGCGGTGAGCCGAACGCTGCACCCATTTCAATGGCGCAACACGCCAAACCCCATTGGTACACCCACATGCTGTACGAGCGACCCATGTTGAACAACGTCGACAACGCACGCGGCATGCGATCGCGCTCTACTAGACCCATCGCAAGACGCCTTTGCGCCACGCATAGACGAGGCCGAGCAGCAAGACAGAGACGAACACACCCATCTCCACCAACCCGAAAGTGCCGTAGCGCTCAAGTTGTGTTGCCCACGGAAAGATGAAGACTGCCTCGACATCGAATACCACGAAGAGCAAAGCAAAGATGTAGTAGCGCACCTGGCTTTGTGACCACCCTTCACCAACGGGGTCAACACCACTTTCGTAGGTGAGCAGTTTCTCGCGGCCCGGACGAGATGGGCGAACCAGCGACGAGACCCACAACAACAGCCCCGCCAGCAGCACTGCCGCCAGACCAAACCAGACAACGGTCAGGTACGACCGGAGAAACTCTGACACGCCAGACACACCCACAGACATCAGGAAAAAACTACTACGCGGCCACTTCCGCCAGAAACCAGTCGACGAGTTTGGCTGTGGCAGATGCCCTGCTGGCTACCTGATCCCCCGACATTTCACAAAGGTGCTTGGCGTCAATGCCGAGTTTGGCGAGCTCTGCCGTACCCACACCCGTGCCCCAGCGCATGATGATGTCGAGCGTTGCCTCGGGGTGGAATTGGGTCGCAAACAGGCGCTTGCCCAACATGGCCTGGGGACCAACATCGTTGATTGCCACGGCCTGCAGACCTTGCGGCACGGTGAACACGTCGTAGTGCCACTGCAGCCAGCGGCCAGCGAGCAACTCGGGATACGCCGTGCTCGACACATCATGCCAGCCAACTTCAGGTGTTTGGGATCGCCTCACGCTCCCACCAAGTGCATGCGAGATGAGTTGCGCACCAAAACAGATACCAAAAATCGGCACACCGCGCTTCATGGCGGTGTGCACCAAATCCACTTCGGCAGCAACTTCTTTTTCATTGCTCTCCCAATACACCGACCATTCCGAGCCGAGCAATACCACTACATCTATTCCGGCCAGCGACTTCCACTCGCGCGGATACTCGCGTTCATTGCGCTCGAATGTGAAGCCAACTTCGCTCAGGCGAGTTCCAACCAAGCCTGGGTCGGCGTCACCACGGTTGCCAACAATGAGTGCACGCACAGCGATACCGTAGTTGTTGCATGGGTCGCAACGGTGCTGTTGATATTTCATTGGAAGAAGTGCGTCTCATCGCCGAACGCGACCACCGCATCGTCACTCATACCCCTGTTGCCCCGTCTGCTCATCTGAGCGAGCGTTACGGGAGCTCGGTGCTTTTAAAGGCCGAAAATCTGCAGCGCACCGGCGCCTTCAAGATTCGTGGGGCAATGAACAAACTTGCCACTCTCGGCGAGTCAGCGCGCCGCGGTGTCGTCGCCGGTAGCGCAGGCAACCACGCCGGAGCACTTGCCTTCGCCGCCAGAGAGTTTGGTGTGCCGTGTGAAATCTATGTTCCGGCTGGCGCGTCGCTGTCAAAAATAGCTGCGTGCCGTGGTTATGGCGCCACGGTGCACGAGGGCGGCGAAAGCCTGGATGTTGCCGTCGCACTTGCCCAAGCGCGCGCGAATGAAACCGGCATGGTGTTTTGTCATCCGTACGATGACCCAGTCGTTGTCGCTGGTCAGGCCACACTCGGAGTCGAATTAATCGACGATATTCCCGATCTCACCCAAGTCATCGTCCCGCTCGGTGGCGGCGGCTTGTTGAGCGGTGTTGCACTCACCGTAAAACAATTTGACCCATCCATCAAAGTGATTGGTGTGCAAATCTCGTCATGTGCCCCTTATATATATGGCACGGCACCACTTGGGCCCGTGCCGACACTCGCCGATGGCATCGCAGTAAAAGTTCCTGGTGACGTGACAGCGCCATTGATTGAAAAATGGGTGGATGAAATAGTCGATGTTGACGAAGACAGCGTGGCAGATGCCATGATGTTGCTGTTGGAGCGCTCCAAGTTGTTTGTTGAGGGTGGCGGCGCAGTCGGAGTTTCAGCGCTGATTACGGGGCGAATCAAGCCGGCTGAGCGCGGCACCACCTGCGTGGTGCTGTCGGGTGGTAATGCTGACCTTGGGTTGTTGACCGGGCTCGTGCGACGCCACGAAACCAACAGCGGCCGCCGACTAATTGTGTTTGCCAGAATTAGCGATCGACCAGGTGGTTTGGCGCGACTGCTGACCATGTTTGCCCAACACGGCGCCAACTTGATCGAAGTTGAACACGTGCGTGAGGGCGTCGACCTGCACGTGCGCGAAACCGGCGTGCAAGTGGTGCTCGAAGTCCGCGGGCGCGACCACACCGAAACGCTGATTGCAGCCGCCAAAGCTGAGGGTTACGAAATATCTGAAGTCACAGGGCGCTAACCACAACGTGGCTCCCCGCATTCTGTTGCCTGGCAAACTGACTTCGGGTGCCACGGGCGTACGCGGCGACAGCTACTCCAACGGGTTGCGCTATGCGGAGGCGATCGCCCGCGCTCATGGGGTGGTGTTGACGGTGCCACCGCTTGCAGATTCGCTGCCAGATGTCGAGTCGCTCGTTGCTGCAGTTAATGGCGTGCTGATTCAGGGTGGCGGCGATATCGACCCTGCGCACTATGGCGAGGCAAAGCGCAGCGACACGGTCTATGGCATCGTGGCTGCTCACGACGATTTTGAGCTTGCAGTGGTACGCGAGGCAGTTCGGCAAGACAAACCACTTCTTGCCATTTGTCGGGGCATCCAGTTGCTCAATGTGGCGCTGGGCGGCACCCTATATCAAGACCTTGGTGATGTGCTCAGCGACCGCGAGAGTCACTGGGACACGTATCATCCAGTCACATTGACAGCGGGCTCTCGACTTGCACTAGCTATGGATACGACTTCGCCGCAACGGTGTCACTCGTATCACCACCAAGCGTTGCGTGACGTGGCGCCCGGACTCACTGTCGTGGCCCGTGCGCCAGACAACACCATCGAAGCCGTCGAGCATCGAGATGCCCGATGGATTGTTGGTGTGCAGTGGCACCCCGAAGACGACGCAGCAACAACTACCGACCAGCAAAAACTGTTCGACGGCTTCGTTGCTCAGTGCGAGCACAGTTAATTGAATTAGCGCGCGAGGCTGGTGAGTGAGTCGCCCAGGTTGAGCAACCAGGTGGGCAACACACCAAGCACCAGCGTGATGGC
>SYEA01000041.1 GCA_005800965.1 Actinomycetota bacterium
CGGGTTGGTGAAAAAGTTGCTCACGTGCAAGAGCGTGTGGGCTTGTTCGGCGATCGCGTCGGCGATGCGCGGATGAGAGTGGCCGAGAGAGGTGACGGAGATGCCCGAGAGAAAGTCGAGATATCGCTTGCCGTTCACGTCCCAAAGTTGCGTGCCCTCGCCGCGCACGAACATCACTTGCGGTGCGCCGAACACCGGCATGAATGGGCAGTAATCGCCCATCTGCACTCCTGCCGCTGCTGTTGCACCAAACGCGTGGCTGGTCATTGCGCCGCCTTGTCAGGCACAAACATCGTGCCCACGCCAGTGTCGGTGAGCAGTTCCAAAAGCGCCACATGGGCCACTCGCCCATCGAGGATGTGGGCAGCGCTCACCCCACCCTGCACAGCGTGCAGGCAACTTTCCACTTTCGGGATCATGCCACCCGTGATGACACCCTCTTCGCGCAGAGTGTTTGCCTCTGCGGTGGTGAGCGTGGGCAGCAACGACTCTGCATTGTTTTGGTCGCGCAGTACCCCGGCAATATCGGTGAGGAACAAAATCTTCGACGCCTTCAGCGCCACAGCCAATGCACTCGCAGCAGTATCGGCATTGACGTTGTAACTCTGACCCTTCTCGTCGGTTCCCAAAGTTGCCACCACGGGCACCACGCCGTCGTCCAGCAAACCCTGTACCGCTGCAGGGTTCACATTGACGATGTCACCAACAAACCCGAGCGCTGGGTCGCGTTGCACACAGCTAAACAAACCCATGTCTTGGCCGCTCACACCGGCAGCCTTCGCCCCAGCAGTGTTGATCATCGACACCAGCATCGGGTTCACCGTGCCCAGCAGCACCATGCTGACGATTTCCATCGTTTCAGCATCGGTAACTCGCAGACCGTTGTGAAACGTTGCCTGCTTCCCAAGGCGATCCATGAGCGCCGAAATTTGCGGGCCGCCCCCGTGCACCACCACCGGCTTCATGCCGACTGCATGCAACAACGCAATGTCGCGAGCGAAGACTTCCATCGCATCCTCGGTGGATTCAGCCAACGCGTTGCCCCCGTACTTCACCACGATCACATGTCCGGCAAAACGCTGCAGGTGCGGCAAGGCTTCGCTGAGCACCGCAGCACGGGTTTTGGGGGCAATCTTCACGGATACATCCCCACCGCCGACAAACCAGTTGTTTCAGCAATCCCTAGTGCCACATTGGCTGCCTGAATCGCCCCACCCGATGCACCCTTGGTGAGATTGTCAATAGCGCAAATCGCCATGACTGTGTTGGTGCGTTCGTCGAAACGCGCGGTGATGTGGGCGGCATTCGACCCGAGAGTTGCTTTGGTCGAAGGCGAAGTTGGTCGCACCACGACGAATGGTTCTTTGGCATAAGCCTTGGCCAGTGCGGCCAACAATGACTGCGTGGTGGGCGCTTTTCCTGCAGCGGGCTTGGCGTAGCAAGTGGCCAGAATGCCACGGTTCATCGGCGCCAGGTGCGGGGTGAACAATACGGTGGCGCCCGTAACTTGTTCGATTTCCGGTGTGTGGCGGTGGTCGAGCAACCCGTAGGCCGTGAAATCTTCGTTCACGGTGTTGAAATGTGTATTGGGTTTTGCTGTACGGCCAGCCCCCGACACACCAGAAGCAGCATCAACAATGACACCCGAAGTCTCGATGAGCCCCCCGCGGACCAACGGCGTGAGTGCCAACGATGCGGCAGTCACATAACAGCCGGGCGTAGCGATGAGTTGGGCGTTAATCAATTCGTTGCGAAACAATTCGGGCAATCCATACTTGGCACGCGCCAACATCTTGGGCTGGTCGTGAGCAAACCCATACCAGGTTGGGTATTGGGCTGCATCTTTCAAGCGATACGCCGCAGACAAGTCCACCACCAAACGCACCTTGTCCACTAGTTCAGGCACCAACGCCATCGAGGCTTCGTGTGGCAAGCCCAGAAACACCACGTCGCATTTCAAAGCCTCGGCCAAGTCGTATTCAGCGAATACGAGCGACGGATACGCCTTGGCTAGGGAGGGATACAAACTTGAGGCCAATGTGCCGGCCTGCGAATCGCCCGTTGCATACACCACGTCGAGCACCGGATGCGCGTCCAGTAATCGCAACAACTCGGCTCCGGTAAAGCCCGAGGCGCCAATCACCGCCGTGCGCAAAGTGCCTGACAAACCCATGTGTATAACAATACAGGTAATTGCATACTTATGCAGACACTTTCGGGAAAGTTTTCGCAGAGTCGGGCCAAACCCCACCCAGCGCAATAGCCTCGGGGCCATGGTTGAGCCGAAAAAGTTTCCGACTGAGTCTTTTGGCGATGTTTTAACAGCCAATGAGCGTCATGTCGGACAGTTCAACGACTCAGGCCTTACCGGGTTCGCCCGCCAGGGCTTAGCCATTGTCACCAGCATGGACAGTCGCATCGACCCTCTGGCAGTGGTTGGCATGACCCCAGGTGACGTGAAGATTCTGCGCAATGCCGGGGCGCGAGTAACCCAAGACGTTTTACGCACCCTGGTGCTTGCTACC
>SYEA01000042.1 GCA_005800965.1 Actinomycetota bacterium
CGACGCCCTATTGGCTGTTTAGTACCGCGATCAACGAGCCGGGTTTCTACCGTTTGATTTTGGCCGGTGGCCCGAGTGACGGCGCAGCATTCCAGGTGTTTGCCCGTAACGAAGTCGCCGTGCCCGGCATCGGTGACGCACTGCCACCTTTCGACACACCTACTTTTGGCAATGCTCGTGACGTTTCGCCGCTGTGCACGCGGCAACCTGAGCCGTGCCCACTGCATGAGGTCACGCTGCGTGAGGCTCTCGCGCTAGGTAAGCCGATTGCCTATCTGGTGGGTACGCCCGCCCATTGCTCAACCGGAACATGTGCACCAGCCCTCGACGCACTCATCGCTGCGCGTGAACGTGTTGGTGACGCATTCACTTTTATTCATGCCGAGGTCTACTCAGACGCGAACGCCACGACAATTGCACCAGCAGTGAACGCAGTGTCAATGAATTTCGAGCCAGCACTCTTTGTAACCGACGCTTCGGGTGTGATTACCGCTCGTCTTGACGCCGTGTTTGATGCGGTGGAATTGCAATCGGTGGTCGGCTGACGCCGACGAGAAATTAGCTGAAGCTTTGGCCACAACCACAGGTGCGGTTCGCACTTGGGTTGGTGATTTTGAAACCCGATTCGTTCAAACCGTCGGTGTAGTCGAGGCTGGCACCCAGGAGCAGTTGCGCCGACGCTTGGTCAACGACCACTTTGACGTCACCAAAGGCTTCAACTTTGTCCTCGCTGGTGAAGTCACCATCGAAGTACATCTCATACGAGTAGCCCGAACATCCACCCGGGCGCACCGCGACTCGCAGGGCGAGATCGCTGGCATTCTCGGTCTCGAGCAGTTGCTTTACTTTTACTGCGGCAGCAGGGGTGAGAGTAATCATGACCCCAAACTACCTCCTCTTAGGGGTGTGATGACAAGCACGCGCCGCACAACTCGGCGATACCCGACACATCGGTAGGTTGAGGGCGTGGCTGAGCGCACGGTTTCCCCGCCCTCTGTAGATGAAGTGCGCAACCTGTTGCGGGCTGTAATCGACCCCGAACTTGGGGCCAACATCGTGGATCTTGGCATGGCCACCGATGTCGGTGTGAGCCCCGCAGGGCTGGTGACCATCGGAGTCAAGCTCACGATCAAGGGCTGCCCGCTTCGTGCCCAGATAAAAAATGACATCGAGTCGCGACTTGAAGCCCACCCAGGTGTCACGAAAGTGAAAATCGAATGGGGTGAGATGAACGCCGACGAGCGCACAGAGGTGATGACAAAAGCCCGCTGGAATGCGCGCGAGAAAGCCACCGACACTGCAGTGCCCACGTCGGCTCGCGTTCTGGCAATTGCCAGTGGCAAAGGTGGCGTTGGCAAGAGTTCCGTAACTGCCAATCTGGCGGTCGCTCTCGCCGCCCATGGCCATGTCGTTGGTGTCTTGGATGCCGACATCTGGGGGTTTTCCATTCCCCGCATGCTCGGAATGGCTGATCGTCTTGAGGCTCGCCGTGTGGATGGTTCAGAAAAGCCCAAGATCATTCCTAACGAACGTGTCGTGGGCAGTGGCGTGTTGAAAGTGGTGAGCACCGGCATGCTCGTCGAGGACGAAAGCACTGCTCTCATGTGGCGTGGGTTGATGCTCACCAAGGCCGTTGAACAGTTTCTCAACGATGTGCACTGGGGCAAGCTCGACTACCTGCTCATCGACATGCCTCCTGGCACGGGAGACGTGCAGATGGGTTTGGCACGCATGTTGCCACGTACCGATTTGATCATCGTCACGACGCCCGCCGTGTCTGCGCAGAAAGTGGCTATCCGTGCTGCCGACATGGCCCAGCGCAGTTTTCTGCGCATCGCTGGCGTGATTGAAAATATGAGTCACTTCACCTGTGACCACGACGAGACATATCCACTCTTTGGTACGGGTGGTGGAATCACTTTGGCCAACGAGATCGGGGCCGACTTGCTTGGCCAGATTCCGATTGAGTTTGCAGTCGCCCATGGCAGTGACGCGGGCGAGCCAGTTGCACTCGCCGGTTCGTCGCCCGCGGCTCAAGTATTTCGTGATATCGCTAAAAAAATAATTGCGTCAACAGTGCCTGTCGCTGAGATGGCCGGCTGTTCTGCTCGCCTACTGGAGTCGGTCGAAGTCACACTCGGCAAAAAGCAGCTCTAGTTCCAGCGGTCGCAGCAATCTGGTGACTGTCTACTACGACAAATTCGTGTAGTCGGGGTTATCAGGAAGCACCACACCCACCACGCGACCGTCACCGTCATAACGCAACTTAGGGAGAATCGGAGTAGGTACTCCAATCGTCTGAGCTGCAGCCACCGCGGCGCTCGTGCTGTGGTGCGGAGCCAAAAACTGCAGGTTGGCAACGGTTGGCGGAATCATTGCCAATTCTCCGCGCTGGGCGCGACCAAGTGCATCATTTGGGGTCACCCACAAACTGGCGATGGTCTCTTTGTCGTCGTGCAACAGGTCTTGGGCAGGTGGGGCAACGGCGACAAAAAAGCGGGTATCGAAGCGTCGCTTCTCACCCACGGGCGTGATCCAGTGGCTCACGTAGCGCATCGTGTCGACGGCAAGCCGTAAGCCCTCTTGTCGACAGAAATCAGCCAGTGACAGCGCGCCGTCATGCACCGCATGCCGAGCTTCCGCAAATCGCTGCTGAGAATCTGGGTCATTGAGGCGCACGAACTCGCCGTGCTCGTCACGCGCCAAGAGCACGCCCGCTTCTTCGAACGACTCTCGAATTGCGGCTACCCAGTACGCCAACCCTCCACTCGGCACCCGCAACAAATCGCTCGCCTCGGCATCGGTGAGACCCTCGCATAAATCGTCGAGTTCAGCTGCACCATCAACGTCGTCGACTCGACCACCTGGAAACACATACATTCCGCTGGCGAATGCCGCTGTGGTGGTGCGCTGCATCATGAACACCTCGATATCGTGCTCGCCATCGCGCAACAGCATGACCGTTGACGCAGGTCGCAGGGGTACAGCACTCAGGTCAAGCGGTTCCTGCGAGTGGCTAGACATGTGCTGCTCCTAGGCCGACAGGGTAAACCGGGTTACCGAGGCTTGCGCATTTCGCGATAGTCACGAGCAGCGCCTTCGAGTGGTTCGACATCCAGCGTGACTCCGTCAATGGCTGCCCCCCGCACGGGTTGGCCGTTGGTAATCGGAGTTGCACGATTGGTGCGGGCCCGCCAGCGTGCACCCTGCACCGTCACTTCGCCCTCGGGGGAGATGTCGGTAGAGGCCGTCCCTTCCAAACCGATCAACCATTCGCGTCCAATCGTTGGGGTCGCAAACCGAGTGCGTACCATAGACGGCATTCCAACGATGAAAGCCAGTGCCATCGAGGCGATACCTGCCACCAGCGTGAGCCACGAAATGCGCAGCTCATCTTCTTGCACCGAGCCATACAACGTGAATGATGCAATTACGAATAGCACCATGCCGATAGCGGTCCATACGCGTGGAATACCCACTTGTACGTCGATGGCCAACGCAATGATGGCCAAGACCAGCAACGCCAATGCGACCGGACGCACGGGGAGTTCGGCCAGACCAAAACTTCCGAGCAACGTGGAAACCGCACCGACAAAACCCGCGATGCCGATTCCGGCAGTGAAAAACTCGAACACCAGCAACGCCAGACCAAATGCAAAGAGCAAGTAGGCCAATGCTGCGCTGGACGAGGTGTGCATGAGTTGTTCGAGGGTGCCAAGTTTGAAGAATCGTGTCGTGGCTGCTTCTCGTACGATCGCGCCGTCATCCCCCACCACTTCAGCAACGGTGTCCAATGTCTTGCCCTTCACAGTTAGCCCGTCAAGTGCAAACAACATGTTGCGCAGCACAGGCACACCTTCATCGGAAATTTCAAGTCGCAACACACCCTGTTTGCGGGCCTGTGCGGTGTCCAAGGTGCCGCTACGCAACAGGGTTGTTGCTTCACCGAGCGATAACGGCACATCGTCGAGCAAAAATGGCAAACCTGTTTTACCCACGCTGGCGTTCGGCGCCATCGCAGAAACATCGGCAACAGCAAGCAGCCACGTTGACCAACCGTGTGCTTGCGCCCCGCTCGGGCCAACCCACACACCGATCGGAATCGACGAGTTGCGAATGGCCAGCAGCACCTCTTGCATGCGACCCTCGTCAATAACTGCGCCACGCGAGTTCACCTGCAATACCAGGGCCTGTGCTCCGTTGGTTGACGATCGCTCGACTGCGCGTTCAATTCCGCTGGCTACGACGCCGTCAATTAATCCTGTGACCTCAAAGACATCCACCTTGGCCAGCGCATCGGCATCGACCGGGGCGTGTGGCGCGGTGCCTGCCCCAAAAAATACGGCGAGGCTCAGAGCAAGAGCGGCGAACATGACACGACAACGGTAGCCACGCCAAGAGATAACCTTGCCTCGTGCATGTTCTGGTGGCTACCGACGCTCAACACATGCTCGACGACATCATTGCAGCGCTTGGGACTCCGGAAACTTCGTTCACGGTATGTCGTGATGGCCGCGATGTGACACTTGCCGTTACCCAACGCACGCCCGATGTGGCGGTGCTCGACCTCCAGGTGGGCTCGATGGGCGCCATGGCCGTAACCATGAATCTGCGACTCGACGAAAGCGGTGGTCGCCTGCCTCACATTCCCGTGGTGATGTTGCTCGACCGTATCGCTGACGTGCATCTCGCACGCCGTAGTGGTGCCGAAGGCTGGCTGGTCAAACCGATTGACTCACTGCGATTGCGACGAGCAGTCAAAGAAGTATGCAGCGGCGGAGTGTGGCACGAATCCGTGCCGCCCGCAATGCAACATTCGTAGCACTACGTCAGGTCGCCCTGCGCGCGAGACCCACGATTGACCCTCACGGTTAGACTTTCACTCGCAATACGGGGATTAGCGCAGCTTGGCTAGCGCGCCACGTTCGGGACGTGGAGGTCGGGAGTTCAAATCTCCCATCCCCGACCAAAGGGGCGCATCGCGCCTACAGCGTGGCGACTACTAATTCGGCGATTTGCAGTGCGTTCAGTGCTGCACCTTTGCGCAGATTGTCGTTCGACACGAACAGCACGAGCCCACGGTTGCCGTCGACTGACTGATCTTGTCGAATGCGCCCAACGTAGGCCGGGTCTTTACCGGCGGCCAGTAGCGGCGTCGGAATATCCACCACAGCAACGCCAGGTGCGCCAGACAAAATTCTGTGGGCTTCAGCCGGCGTAATCGCCCGAGAGAACTCGGCATGCAGTGACAACGAGTGCCCGGTGAACACCGGAACGCGCACACAGGTGCCCGACACTCGTAAATCTGGGATGTGCAGAATCTTGCGAGTTTCGTTACGCAGTTTTTTCTCTTCATCGGTCTCTAGTTCGCCGTCATCCACCATCGCTCCAGCAAATGGCAACACGTTGAACGCAATCGTGCGCGCAAACTTGTTGGCTGGCGGAAACGTCACGGCGTCTCCGTCATAGGTCAGGCGGCTCACATTCTGTGCGGCGGCGACTTGGGCATCCAACTCTGCGACGCCAGTAACACCCCCACCGCTCACTGCCTGGTAGGTGCTGGCCGTTAGTCGCACCAACGTTGCGGCATCATGCAGCGGTTTCAACACCGGCATGGCGGCCATCGTCGTGCAATTCGGGTTGGCGATGATTCCTTTTTCGGCGCGGGCAATGTCTTGTGGGTTAACTTCCGAAACCACGAGCGGAACCTGCGGATCCATCCGCCAGCACGATGAGTTGTCCACCACGATGGCCCCAGCGGCAGCAAACTTGGGGGCCAACGCCCGTGATGTGCTGGCTCCGGCCGAAAAAATGACTACATCCAGACCAGTCGGGTCGGCGGTCGCGGCATCTTCAACGGTGATTGAGCGACCAGCGAAGTCGATGGTGGATCCTGCCGAACGCGCAGAAGCGAAAAAACGCAGTTCGTTATGCGGAAACTCGCGCTCTGCTAGCAGCGAGCGCATGACATTGCCGACCATTCCGGTGGCGCCGACTAGGCCGATATTGGGAATTTTGCTCTTTGGCACTCGTTCAGGCTAACCGTGCAACAAGCCACCAATGGCTCGGGTGCACACGTCGCACCGCCAGTTTTTTCACGCCAGCTGCTGAGACCGTCACGCGCCGACGTGGCGAATGAATGATGGTGACTTCACGCAACTGCGTACCGATGAGGTCAAGCCCAATTGCGGCCAACACATCGTCGGGGCTCAACCGGTTGGCTTGCCAGCCCAACCGGGTGAGAGAGCGGATACGCGCCATGTATTTGGCGGCCTTGGGCGTTCGCCACAACACCCGCACCAAACCACCCAGCGGCACCAGCGCCGCATCCAGCGGCGTCCACGTGCGAAAATTCAGCGCAATCAACCCACCGCGTTTGGTCACGCGCATTGCTTCGCCCACGAGCGACCGCGCATCGTCGGCACCGCAGTGTTGCAGCGTGATGTAGGAGAACGCAAAATCAACCGACCCGGATGCAATGTCGAGGGTTCGTCCGTCAGCAGCATGCACGGTGCGCAGCGCCGTGGGCTCACCGTGATGAAAGACTGTTTCGCGACAACGCTCGAGAAATGCGGCGTCAACATCCGCGGCGTACACGGTGCGAAATCGTTTACTGAAACCAGCAGTCATGCGACCGATACCACTACCAATCTCCACCATGGCGAGATTCGTCGTCGAGCCGTCTACGAACCCAAACAGCCGCAGGTACCGCTGCACCTCTTTATCACCACTCGTCGTGAACGACTCCAATGACACGTCACCGGTCTTGTTGTCAAAGACCCAACCAGTGCTGCGCACTGCCTCGTCTGCGGTGAGCGACTCGGTGCGCAAACCAGCACTTCTCCAGGGCACGCCTTGCGGGCGACGCAACCGCTCGGCAATCTGACCCCAAAGAGACATCGACTACTTACGTTCAGGCAAAGGCGCCGAATAATCGTCGCCACTATCCAGGCCGAATGCCGTGTGCAATGCCTGTACCGCCGTCTGCATCATCGCTGCGCGAACCACAACAGAAACCCGAATCGTCGACGTGGAAATCATTTCAATGTTGACCCCGTTGTCGGCTAACACGCGAAACATCTTGGCTGCCACACCCGGGCTCGTTTTCATGCCGGCACCCACGAGTGACACCTTGGCGATGTCGTCATCATGTGTGACTGCGCCCGCATTCAATCGTTTGGCCACGCGCGCCATCACGGGTTCGGCAGTTGCCACGTCCGCTTTCGGCACCGTAAACGAGATATCGGTGGTGCCGGCCGTCGAAGTGTTCTGCACGATCATGTCCACGTTGACGTTTGCTTGCGCGAGCGCCTCAAAAATGTCTGCCGACACACCCGGTCGATCAGGCACACCAAGGATGGTGATCTTTGACTCGCTGGCGTCTTGTACGACTCCCGAGATGACTGGCTCTTCCATATTCTTCATCCTTTCGTGATGGCGACCGACAACCCACGTTCCTTCTTCCCACGTGAAACTTGATCGCACATGAATTGGCACATCATGATTGCGAGCGAACTCCACTGAGCGCAGCGCAAGCACCTTGCTACCCGCACCTGCCATCTCCAGCATCTCATCAAATTGCAATACGGGCACTTTGCGGGCCTGGCGCACGACGCGTGGGTCGGCGGTGAACACACCCGTGACATCGGTGTAAATCTCGCACGAGTCGGCGTGCAATGCAGCGGCCAGAGCCACAGCCGTGGTGTCGCTGCCACCACGGCCAAGTGTGGTGATTTCTTTGGCCGTGCTGATGCCCTGAAAGCCGGCGACTACCGCAACTTTCTTGTCATTGATTGCCGCCCGCACACGATCACCTTTCACTTCAAGGATCTTCGCCTTCGTGTGCACCGTATCGGTGATGATGCCCACCTGCGAGCCAGTGAAACTCACTGCCTCCACACCCGCATCATGCAGAGCCATGCACAATAGCGCCATGCTGATGCGCTCACCCGTGGTGAGCAACATATCCATTTCTCGGCTCGGCGGGTTGGCCGACACCTGATGGGCTAGTTGCATCAAGTTGTCGGTGGCTCTGCCCATTGCCGAAACCACCACCACCAGGTCATGCCCTGCTGCGCGAGTAGCTGCAATATGGCGCGCCACATTGCGCATGCGCTCGGGGTCAGCCACCGAAGTACCCCCGTACTTTTGCACGATGAGGGCCATGACAAAACAACGCTATCCGCGAACGATTACCTCAGTAGGTAGCATTTCGTGCTTGTGGGTACAGACAAACGTAAACGCCAAAAACAAAACCGTGATAGCCGCCGTGACCAGGTGACTCGCCAGGTACAACAAGGCAAGATGCGCAAGCGTGGTATGCAGATTGCAGTCGCTGTGCTCGTTGTGGTGGCTCTGGTCGGTTTCGTGTTTGCCACCGGCGACAACTCCGACGACACCGCTATTACTGAATCCGGGGTCGACACCACTGAGGTTTTGGCCGATGAAACCACTGACGAAGCTGCCACCGAGAACGCAGTTTTTGAGTTCGGTGCGGGTGAGTGCCCACCGACAGATGCCAGCGCCGATCAGCGTCGCGAGTTTGCCGACGCCCACCAGCTGTGCATCGACCCAACTAAGTCGTACACAGCCAATTTCGACACCACTCAAGGTTCGTTCACGGTGCAGCTACTTCCTGAGCGCGCCCCTGGAGCCGTCAACAACTTCGTGTCGTTGGCACGCTGGAAATATTTTGATGGCACCAAGTGTCACCGTGTCATCGAGGACTTTGTCGTGCAATGCGGTGACCCCACAGCAACTGGCTCTGGCGGCCCCGGCTATTCGTTCGCCGACGAGTTACCCAGCGCTGGTGAATACACGATTGGTTCGTTGGCCATGGCCAACTCTGGGCCCAACACCAATGGCAGTCAGTTTTTCATCATCACCGGCGTCAGCGGTACATCACTGCCACCGAGCTACACCTTGTTCGGCCAAGTCACCGCTGGGCTTGACACTGCAGTCGCAGCGATGGCAGCGCTGTTCAACCCTGATCCAGCCGCAAACGGGGTTCCACCAGCCGCGGACATCATTCTGAACAGTGTGACAATCAGCGAGTCGTAAGCACGCTGTGTGCGAGTGCGGTGAGGGTGTCATCGCTCACGCCAATTTCACGCACAAAGTTGTACACCGTCGAATGCTTCGACGTAATGTCGGCCAAAATCACTGTCATCGCACGTGGGTCAGCGGCAGCAAAACGTGTCGGCATCTTCGCATAACTTTCTGCCAAGTCAGGTTGGTGGACGCGCGCCCAAACAATGAGACGTTGCATCGCTTGTTCGGTCAAACCATAGTCGGCAGCAATAATTGACTCGTCCACACCAAGCGCACCAAGGATGAGCGCAGCCAACACGCCGGTGCGATCTTTGCCGGCTGCACAATGAAACACCGCAGGCAAGGCCGAGTGCTGAGCCAACAAAGTAATTGCCTCAGCAAATCGCGATGAGGCTTCGGCCAACATCTTCCGATACGCCCACACCAAAAAGTCGGCGGCATCGTCAAAACTCGGTGTTTGCGTTTCGCCCCAAGTCACATCGATGATGGGCAAGTGGTGCAGGGTGACGGTGTGTTGGCCAACCGGAAACCTACCCCGCGCTCGAACTTCGTTATCAGAGCGCAGATCCACGACGGTGGTCACCCCCAGGTCAACGACCGACTGGGTGTCATCTGGTGTCAATCGATACAAACCATCGGCTCGAAATAACGTTCGCCAACGGGTTTCTCGCCCGTCGACAGTTGGATAGCCACCCAGATCACGAAAGTTGTGTACACCAAACAGCGGCACCACTCGCCGATCATCGGCGACCAATGCCTCAATTGCTGGAGTAGTGATACGAGCCGAATTCACAACTCCGTACGGTACTCATGAGAGCGTCAAACACTACGCTCGGCACCATGACTGTTGACGCAACACACACCATCGGAGTAGTCGGTTCGGGCATCATGGCGGCAGGAATCGCCGAAGTGGCAGCCCGTGGAGGCATCCGCGCGATAGTTCGAGCACGAAGCGAATCATCAGCGGCAGCAGCACTCAAACAAATCACTGGTGGCCTAGCCCGACAAGTAGACAAAGGCAAGCTCGAGGCCAGCGAGCGGGACCGCATTCTTGCCAACATCAGCACCACCGTCGAACTCACAGGTTTGGCTGACTGTGACATCGTCATCGAGTCGGTGGTCGAAGACCTCGCCACCAAGCAGCAGCTGTTCGGTGAACTCGACGCAATCGTGAAGCCGTCGGCAATTTTGGCGACCAACACGAGCACCTTGTCTGTGGTCGAGATGGCCAAGGTGACCAACCGACCTGACAAGGTCTGTGGCATCCACTTTTTTAACCCAGCCGCCGTACTGCCGTTGGTAGAAATCGTGCGACCCATCACCGCTAGCGACGAGACAATTGCCCGGGCTGCTGCGTTCGTAACTTCTATCGGCAAAGAAGGCGTCCATGTGCTTGATCGCGCTGGCTTCATCGTGAACGCCTTGTTGTTTCCGTATCTGAACAACGCCATTCGCATGCTCGAAGACGGCACCGCATCCATGCAGGACATCGATACTGCGATGAAGGGTGGTTGCAACTTCCCGATGGGGCCGTTCGCCTTGCTGGATCTTGTTGGTCTTGACACGTCGCTTTCCATCCTCGAAACACTGCACATGTCATTCGGTGACGAAAATTTTGTGGCCCGACCGATGTTGCGTGACCTCGTGGCGCAAGGTCGCCTCGGTCGCAAAACCAAAGCCGGTTTTTACGTCTACTAGGTCTGGTCCTCACGATTCCCGATGGGGAGATCTTGCACTTCTGCGAGCAACTTCGGGGTGGGACCGCACACCGCGACCAGTCGGCGAGTGCGACTTCGCATGGCCTGAAGTGTCGCAGTGGCCCGAACAAGACGATCTGATTGGGCAAGGTGCGAATCTGGCGCCAGCCACGATCATCGATGGATACCGACACGGTTTGTTTGCGATGGAACGTTCGATTGACCATCCTGCTTTGTTCTGGTGGTCACCAGCAGAACGCTGTGTGATTCCGCTCGATGGGCTGCGGGTTACCCGTTCAATGCGCAATAGTGCGCGGCGTTACCACATTCGAATCAATACCTGCTTTGAGCGTGTGATGCTCGGCTGTGCCGCGCGCGAGGATGAAAACAACGTGTGGATTACCCCGCGATTTATCGACCAGTACACCGAGTTGCACGAGATGGGTTGGGCCCACAGTGTGGAAACCTTCAACGATGACGGCGTGCTTGTGGGCGGCCTATACGGAGTGCGCATCAACAAATTCTTCGCTGGCGAATCGATGTTTCACCTCTCGCGCGATGCATCAAAAGTTGCACTCATGGCACTAGTTGACGTCATGCGTTCGGCGCGCATGACTCTGCTCGATGCGCAGTGGCCAACCCCCCACCTAGAAAGCCTCGGGGGAAAGGTGGTTCCACGTGGGGACTACCTCACCCGACTAGCGACAGCCATCGCGCCTTAGCCTTGGTCTAGTGACCGAGACGATTCCACGTCGCCATCGCGACGAACCGTGGCTCATGCGCACGTATTCCGGCCATTCTTCAGCCGAGGCATCCAACGAGTTGTACCGCACCAATTTGGCCAAAGGCCAAACGGGGCTTTCGATCGCATTCGACCTGCC
>SYEA01000043.1 GCA_005800965.1 Actinomycetota bacterium
GTTATCTCGCGTACGCCTTCCAGATAACCGGGCTCAGGCAACACGATTCCAATATTGGTGAGTGCTGGCTCGATGAGCATGCAAGCAACATCGCCACAACTTGCAGCACGTTCCAATGCTGCAAGGTCATTGAAGGGCACGACTCGCGTGGTGAGCTGAGGGTTGATCTGTGGCCCAATCCCACCACCTCGACTGATGGTGCGATCCCCCATGGCAACAACCAGCGTCTCATCGACCGTGCCGTGATAGCACCAGTCGTGCACCAACACTTTGGGTTTGCCAGTGATGGCCCGAGCAAAGCGCAGCAAGAAACGATTGGCGTCGGTGGCGCTTATCGCAAACTGCCATTTGGGCAAACGAAACCGGCGCGTCAACTCGTCGGCCACCCACGCTGCATCCGGTGTTGGCAGCATCGCAGTGCTGCCACGGGCGAGCTGAGCCGTGATGGCGGCATTAATTTCGCGATGCGCATGACCAGTCATTGCCCCGGTATCACCGAGGCACAGATCGACATATTCGTTGCCGTCGATATCGGTGAAGCGCGCCCCACTGGCCGCCTCGAGCACCACCGGAAACGGCCCCGGCCAGCGGCGCATCCACGGCATCGGCACCCCTGCCAACAATGTGGACGTTGTCGTGGCGTGTGCCCCCGATTTTGGGTGCGTGCGCACGAACCGCTCCGTCTCACTGAGCATCAGTGCATCAAGACGCGAGCGATCGACACCTGTCATGAGTGGCAAGTCTGCCATTCGTAGGATGACAAGGTGCGCACAGCCGACAAACAACTGAGCATCAATGGCCCGCGCCTTATGAAGCGCATCATGGCGCTCGCCGAGGTGGGGGCCATCGCCGGTGGCGGCTGCAACCGCTTGGCGCTCACCGATGCCGATCGCGACGGGCGCGACGTGGTGGTGGCGTGGATGCAAGACCTCGGGCTCGACGTGGTGGTGGATGCCGTGGGCAACATCATCGGTACGTGGGCCGTTGGCGAGGGTCCAGCAGTGATGACGGGGTCACATATTGACACGGTTCGCACCGGCGGAAAATATGACGGCAATTACGGCGTGCTGGCGGGTCTAGAAGTCATCGAAACATGTCAGCAGGCTGGCATCGTGCCGCAACGACCATTGGCAGTTGGCATCTTCACCGACGAAGAGGGTGCTCGCTTTGCACCCGACATGCTCGGTTCGCTGGTGTATGCCGGTGGCATGACCACCGAGCAAGCCCATGATGTAGTTGGCATCGACGGTGCTCGATTTGGCGACGAGTTGGCGCGTATCGGCTATCTCGGATCGGTGCCATGTCCGGGCGCCTCACCACACGCCTTCGTTGAACTGCACATTGAACAAGGGCCATTACTCGAGGTCAATGGGGTGCGCATCGGTTCCGTGACTGGCGTGCAAGGTATCTCGTGGCAGGAAGTGGTAATCGACGGCCAAAGCAACCATGCCGGCACCACGCCAATGCATTTGCGCAAAGACCCGGCCTACGCTGCGGCAGAACTCACTGTGTTCGTTCGTCAACTGGCCAGCCGCTTCGGCGGTGATCAGGTGTGCACGGTTGGCAAGATCGACCTCCACCCGAATCTCACCAATGTGGTGGCCAGCCGTGCCACGCTCACCCTCGACGTGCGCAATACCAACGAAGCCATCCTGCAAAAGGCCGAGGCCGAAATCGCCGCCTTCTGTACGGCATTGGCCATGCGCGAGCAAGTGACTATCACGCGTCGCGTATTAGTGAGATTTGAACCAGTGATTTTTGATGACCGAGTCATTGACATGGTCGAGTCGGCAGCACGCGACCGCGGCGATTCGGTGCAGCGAATGGCCTCGGGTGCTGGGCATGATGCCCAAATGTTGGCCAGGATGTGCCCGAGCGGAATGATCTTTGTTCCGAGCCACAAGGGTCTGAGTCACAATGTGAACGAACACACCGATGAAGCCGACCTCATTGCTGGCGCAAATATTCTGCTGGACGTCATGTTGCAGCTGAGCGCAGAGACTTTTACCGTATGAAGGGTCAGTTGCGGGGTGCACCGCGGATCGTCAGGGTGGCCGCGGCTCAAATGGGCCCAATCCAGGTCAGCGACAGTCGCGAATCATGTGTGCAGCGACTTTGTGCGTTGCTGCATCGCGCCGCAGATCAGGGCGCAACTCTTGTGGTGTTTCCAGAGCTAGCCCTCACGACCTTTTTCCCCCGATGGTTCGTTGAAGACATCTCAATGGTCGATCACTACTACGAACGTTCGATGCCGTCCCCCGCTACGGCACCACTGTTTGCTGCAGCGCGCGACCGCAACATTGGATTCAGCCTCGGATACGCCGAGCTCACCGCCGACGGACAACGATTCAACACGCAGGTCTTGGTCGACCAAACAGCCAACGTTGTTGCTAAGTACCGCAAAGTGCACATCCCTGGGCATGCCTCGCACGAGCCAGGTCGCGCATTTCAGCACGCCGAGCGCTACTACTTTTCGCCGAGCGATGAAGGCTTTGGTGTTTGGTCGGCGTTTGGCGGCCGTGTAGGGATGATGATTTGCAACGATCGCCGTTGGCCCGAGACGTATCGCGAGTTGGGTTTGCAGGGCGTGGAACTCATCGTGTGTGGCTACAACACTCCCCTGAACTACATCCCCGACCCCAGCCAGGATCGTCTCGCTGGTTTCCACCATGCACTCGTGATGCAGGCAGGTGCTTACCAAAACGGCACCTTTGTGGTGGGTGTAGCCAAGGGTGGCTGCGAGGAGGGGGTCGACTCGCTGGCTGAATCGCTGATTATCGCCCCGTCGGGTGAGGTGCTGGCCAAAACGGTGGGCAACGGCGACGAAGTAGTCGTTGCCGATTGCGACCTGGAATGGTGCAAGAACTACCAAAATACGTTGTTTGACCTCGATTACTACCGCCGTCCGGAGGCCTACCGGCGCCACATAGCCCAGCGGGGCCCTAGCACCAAGGCCGATGGCTCACCGTTGCGTTAAGCCACGCCCAAAGGCGTACTCCATGCTCTCTGGCTGCCAGCTCGTGAAATAGCCCTCTTTTCGGCTGTATCCATGGCAGATACGCCCACAGCTTGACAAACTGTAAAGGTGACTGATCTCATCGTCAACGGCACCCCTGTCGTGGTGCGTGGCTCCCACCCCCACCTCCTGGCGGCGTTGCGTGAAGAACTCGACATCACATCGCCCAAAGACGGCTGTTCACCCTCTGGTCAATGCGGGTGTTGCACCGTATTGGTTGACGGCAAAGCAGTGGTGTCGTGTCAGACCAGCATGGAAAAAGCCGCGGGCAAAACCATCACCACTCTCGAAGGCGTCGACGAAACCGAACGGCGCATGTTTGCCCAAGCATTTGCCGCTTGCGGCGGGTTGCAGTGTGGTTTTTGTATTCCTGGCATCGTGGTGCGAGCCAAAGCCCAGATCGATAAGAAAGGCGCTGCACTGAAACGTGGCGACATGGCTCGTCACTTGGGTGCTCACCTGTGCCGTTGCACGGGATACGCGAAAATTCTTGAAGCCATCGAGTATGTGGCGCTGGGCAACATTCCGGAGATGCCACCTGTAGCTGGCGTTGGTACACGCTCACCCAAATATGAAGCCGACGCGCTGGCCTTAGGCGACCGTGGCTACATCGACGATATTCGTCTACCTGGCATGTTGCATGCCTCGCTGCACTTTACGAGCCACACCCGGGCAACCGTGAAGCATATTCACACTGATGCTGCTCGCGCCGCGGCTGGTGTGCGTGCGGTGTATACCGCTGCAGACATTCCAGGTGAACTCATGGTTGGCATCATCTACAAGGACTGGCCAGTGATGATTCCGGTCGGGGGCATCACGTCGTATGCCGGTGATGTATTAGCCATAGTGGTCGCCGACTCTCGCCAGGCATCTCGTGCAGCAGCCGCGCTCATCACGGTGGATTACGAGGTGCACACCCCTATTACCGATGTCGATGTTGCGCTGCACACCGATCAAGTTGCCGTGTGGCAGACCAAAAACAATGTGCTGAGCACCAGCACATATTCGCGCGGCGACGTTGACGCAGCGTTGACCACCAGTGCCTTCGTACTTGCCGAGACATTTCAGACACAACGCATCGAACACGCATTTTTGGAGCCCGAGGCAACCGTTGCCGTGCCATCAAAGGTCTCCAACGAACGCCATCTTCAGGTGTATTCAGGTGGGCAGGGCATCTGGGATGACCGCAACGACATCGCCCGCGTGCTCGGCGTTCCCAACGAAGCCGTCACCGTCACGCTGGTGTCCAACGGTGGCGCTTTCGGCGGAAAAGAGGACATGTCGAATCAAGCGCATGCAGCGCTGGCGGCGTGGCTGCTCGATGCGCCCGTGAAGTGCGTGTTGTCGCGCGAAGAAAGTCTGCTGATGCACGCCAAACGTCACCCGATTCGCATGCAGTATTCGCTCGGGTGTGACGACGCTGGTGTGTTGACCGGCTTGCGTGTGCGCGCCGTGGGCGATTCTGGGGCCTACGCAAGTGTTGGCATGAAGGTGCTCGAGCGCATGGCCGGCCATGCCAGCGGCCCGTATCACGTGCCAACGATCGATGTTGAGGCCATCGCCGTGCGCACCAACAACCCAGTCGGTGGTGCATTTCGTGGTTTCGGTGCGAACCAGGCCCAATTTGCCATGGAAGGCATGCTCGACCGACTAGCCGAGCAGGTGGGCATCAGTGGTTGGGAGATTCGACGTCGCAATGTGATTCGCCCGGGCATGGTCTGGGGCCCCGGACAAATCATGGACGATGGCTGCGATGGCGCTCTGGCCTGCTTGGATGCCATCAAGCCGCATTACGACGCTGCGCGTGCCGCGGGCAAGCCAATCGGGTTGGGCCTGGGTCTAAAGAACAGTGGTCTCGGCAACGGCTTCAAAGAAATCACCAAAGCCGTCGTGCGCATCGAGAACGACGGCAGCATCGAAGTGCGTCACGGATGGACAGAGATGGGCCAAGGTATTCACACCATTGCCATGCAAGTGGTTATCGAAGAACTCGGCGATCACCTCGAGATTGATCCCCAGAAAATGCACGTCGTGGTCGACACGACCCGCGAACTTGGTCTCGGGCAAACCACCGGTTCACGCGGCACGTTGATGGGTGCGGGTGCTGTGCAGGCGGCGTGTGCAACGGCACTCGCCAACGGCTTGACCCGCGGTGTCGACCATGTCGGTGAGTACCGCGTGGATTGGACCACCAAACTCGGCGACCCGACCGTGGTCAACCCCATCATTCATTCCACTTTCGGCTATGCATCACAACTCGTGATCATGGATCGCGATACCGGCAAAGTCGAACGGGTCGTGGCTGCCCACGACGTGGGTCGAGCCATGAACCCCACGTTGTGCGAAGGCCAGATCGAAGGCAGTATCCACATGGGTCTTGGCTATGCACTCACCGAAGATTTCCCGAGTGACCCCGTCACCGGGTTCCCCACCAACATGACGCTGCGAAGTCTCGGTATTTTGCGCGCCAAAGATGTGCCGCCGATGGATGTGATCTTGGTCGAACGACCCCAACCCAACTCGCCCTACGGCATCAAAGGTGTCGGCGAAATCGGTCTGGTGCCAACAGCCGGCGCCGTTGCGGCAGCACTCCACGATCTCGATGGCGTGTGGCGCAACTCGTTGCCAATGCGCCGCGGTGGAGATGACGATGACTAACACTTCAGGCTCGATGACGAGCACTACCCCAGGTTTGGTCAACGCTCATCACCATCTGTACTCGGCTCTTGCCCGTGGCATGCCGGCACCTCGTGCGACTGCCACGTCGTTTGCCCACATGCTCGAATTGGTGTGGTGGCGTCTCGACGCTGCCCACGACGTAGACAGCATCTATTGGTCGGCCAAACTTGGCGCTCTTGAAGCTGCACTTGCGGGCACCACCTGCATCATCGATCACCACGAGTCACCCAACGCCATCGAAGGTTCGCTCGAAGCAATCACCCGCGCCTGTGAAGAAGTCGGCGTGCGAGTGCGAGCGTGTTATGGCGTTACCGACCGCTGGGGCGACAACGGTGTGCTCCACCAAAAGGTGTCACCACTTTCCACCATGACCAAGGCTGCCCAGCGCGGCTTGGAAGAATGCGAGCGCCACATCAAGGCTGGCGGCGATGGGATGGTTGGCGTGCACGCGGCCTTCAGTTGTTCGAATGAAACGCTTGAAGCTGCCAGCGAACTTGCGCAGCGTCTTGGGGTTGGCGTGCATATTCATGTGGCCGAGGCCAACGATGATCTGCAGGCTGGTGCGCGACTCGCCCACCTAGCAAAAGACAACTGGTTGCTCGTGCACGGCGTGCATCTTGATCGCGAGTTGGCCGGTTGGCTTGCCCACAACCCGCGTTCCAACATGAATAACGGCGTCGGCTACGCCAAGCCCACCACCCGCCCCAACCCGGTGGTGCTGGGCTCCGACGGCATTGGCGCCGACATGGCCGAAGAATCCCGGCTCGCTTATGTGCGCTTACGCGAGTTTGACACCTCACAAACACCCGACACCGTGGCTGGGTGGATGCACAACGCGCGTCGCTTGTTTCCCGCATCTGAAACCGACGAAGTCACATGGCGCTACCCCGCGGCCGAAAATGCCTGGCACGCTGCTTTCACCACGGCGATGCGAGTCGAATCAGTAAAAGTCAACAACCAATTGGTGGTGCAAGCTGGCACCACCACGCGAGTTGATGAAGCCGAAGTACGTCACAAGGCTCGGGCAGCAGCTCAGCGCCTTCACCAACGAATGGAGAGCCTCTAGCCATGTCACGAGTCGCGCTGTATTTGCAAGATGCCCACCGCATTCGCCAAGGAATGGAATTTGCGCAGTATGCCGAGGCGCAGGGCTTTGAAGCCGTCTGGCAAGCCGAGAGCCGCTTGGTGCGCGAAGCCACCGTGCCGATGGCAGCCTTTGCCTCAGTCACCACCACGCTCAAAGTGGGTTCAGGAGTCGTGGACTGCTGGAGCCGCAACCCAGCGCGTCTGGCTGCAACCTTCAGCACCCTTGATGACCTCGCACCTGGTCGGGTCATCCTCGGCATCGGTGCTTGGTGGGATCCGCTGGCGCAAAAAGTGGGCATCACTCGCGCCAAGCCGCTGCGGGCCATGCGCGAGATCGTCACAGCGGTGCGCGCACTACTGAACAACGAAACCGTCACGATGCACGGTGAATTCGTGCAACTTGACGGTGTCGAGCTCGACTATGTGTACCAAGAACGTCGGGCGAAAGACGTGCCGATCTACATCGGTGCCACAGGCATGCAAATGATGGAGCTCACCGGCGAGATTGCCGACGGAGTCGTGCTCAACTATCTGGTCTCGCCTGAGTACAACGCCCAAGCAATCGAGGCGCTCAGTCGCGGCGCCGACAAGGCCGGGCGCAGCATTGACGACATCGATCGCCCGCAGTTGGTGGTGTGCAGCGTGCACGAGGATCGTGCAATTGCGTTAAACATGGCCCGCGAGATGGTCACGCAATACCTCGGCCAGCAACCGCACATCATGAAGGCCTCGGGTGTGCCGCAGTCAATCCTCGACAAAGTTGGCAGTGTGCTGACCTGGCCCGCAACCCACGAGCAAGTGGTAGCAGCATCACGACACGTGCCCGACGAGATCGTGCAAATGCTTACTGCTAGCGGCACACCGGCTGATGCTCGCGAACAGGTGACCCACTACATGCGCAATGGTGCCACGTGCCCCATCTTGTATCCACTCGGTGACGTCAAAGCCATGATCGATGCATTCGCCGGATGGAGCCCGACACTGTGACCGTAATCAACGCCACCTCGGTACAGGAAGTGGTCAATGCCCTGCGCGACTATCCAGATGCACGCCTGATTCAAGGTGGCACCGACATGATGGTCGAGGTCAACCTCAATCGGGCGCGCGTCAACGACGTGATTTCGCTGCGTCGCGTTGCCGAACTGCGACGCTGGCACCTCGAACCTGACCGCGCTTTGTTGCGTATCGGTGCGGGTGTGCCGTTTGCCGAAATGGAACGGGCACCGTTGTCGCTGTATGCGCCAGCGCTCGCCCAAGCAGCGCGCACGGTGGGTTCACCCCAGATTCGCGCCGCTGGTTCGCTGGGTGGCAATCTTGGCACGTGCTCGCCAGCCGGTGACGGCTTGCCGGTGTTGAGTGCCTTGGATGCCGTCGTGCATCTACGTAGCGCCACCACTGAGCGCGACGTGTCGATACATGACTTCATGGTGGGTGTGAAAAAGAATCTCAAGCGACCCGACGAGGTCATCGTTGCAGCAACTGTGCCCGTATTGCAGGGCTTTTCGGGCTACGCCAAGGTGGGCTCGCGCAATGCGATGGTGATTTCGGCAGCGTCGGCGTGCCTAGTGCACGACGCCATTGGCGGCACCATACGTTTGGCGTTCGGGGCTGTGGCCCCCACCGTGGTGCGCGCCAGGCGTGCCGAAGCATGGCTTGGCGAGCAGAGCAATCTGCAAGGCTCGCTCACGGTCTCGCCAGCGCTAGCGCGCGAGTTTGGTCAGCGAGCAGCGGAGGAATGTTCGCCAATCGATGACCACCGCTCGACAGCGCTCTATCGCCGCCATGCTGTGGCAGTTCTCGCCGAGCGTTTGCTGCTGCGGGCCAATGAGTATTTAGACAGCGATTCTCGAGGTAGCCATGAGTAACGAGTTCTACCGACTTACCGTCAACGGCAAAGAACACGATGTACGCGATGCGTGGACCGGTGAGAGCCTCATGTATGTCTTGCGTGAGCGCTTGGGCCTTCCGGGCACCAAGGGTGCTTGCGAGCAAGGCGAGTGTGGTTCGTGCACGGTGCTCATGGATGGCGAAGCCATATGTTCGTGCCTTGTTATGGCTGCGACTGCCATTGACGCCCAAATCGTGACCGTCGAAGGGCTGACTAGCGACCCCACCCACACCGCACCAACCGACGTGCAACAAGCGTTCATCGATGCCGGAGGCGTGCAGTGTGGTTTTTGTACCCCAGGTTTTGTCGTAGCAGTTCATCACTTGCTGGATCGCAACCCGCAACCCACCGAGCTAGAGATCAAGGAGGCCGTCAGCGGCAACATTTGTCGTTGCACTGGCTACGGTCGAATCTTTGCCGCAATCGAATTGGCACGCGATCAACGAAACACACAACCGAAACAGCCAGGGCACTGACATGGCCCAAACGACCACTACAACCTCCAAGCGTGCTGAGCGTGGCACTCTCGGCAATTCCGCCGTTCGCCCGGATGGGTTGGCCAAGGTGCAGGGTCGTTTCGCATTTTCGTCTGACGCCTGGGCCGACAACATGCTGTGGGGTGCAACATTGCGTAGCCCGCATCCACATGCCCGCATCATTTCGATCGATGCATCAGCAGCGCTCGCCATCAATGGTGTCGCCACAGTCATCACTGCGGCCGATGTGCCCGGGCAACTCACCTACGGTCTCATCGCCAACGATCAACCGGTGTTTGCAAAAGATGTCGTACGTTTCGCCGGTGAGCCCATAGCCGCAGTTGCTGCCGATCACCCCGAAACTGCCCGGCGTGCGCTTGACGCAATCGTCGTGGTGTATGAAGTCTTGCCCGCATTGCTCGATGCCGAACAAGCAATCAACGGTTCATTTGCGCCAATTCATCCTGATGGCAATGTGATTCGTCGCCAAAAGGTCGTGCGCGGTGATCAGGATTTCGTGGGCGAGGTGGTAGTCGAGGGCACTTACGAAGTGGGCATGCAAGACCAGGCGTTTCTTGGTTTAGAAGCAGCGCTGGCGCTGCCCGATGATGACGGCGCCGGTGTCGAACTCTATGTGGCTACGCAATGGCTGCATGAGGATCAAAAACAAATCGCGGCCTGTCTCGGTTTGCCACTCGAGCGTGTGCGCCTCACCTTGGGAGGTGTCGGTGGCGCCTTCGGTGGGCGCGAAGACATCAGTCTGCAAGTGCACTGCTGTTTGCTGGCACTCGCCACTCAACGTCCGATCAAGATGCAGTACGGGCGAGAAGAATCGTTCTTCGGCCACATCCATCGTCACCCTGCCTCGATGGTGATGCGTCATCACGCCGATCGCGACGGCACACTACGCCGCGTCGAAGTGCGGGCGGTGTTCGACGGTGGAGCATATGCATCCACTTCGTCAGCAGTCTTGATCAATGCAGTCACTCACATGCAAGGCCCCTACCGCTGTGACATTGCAACGGTTGATGGATACGCGGTGCGCTCCAACAACCCACCATGCGGGGCGATGCGTGGTTTCGGTGTAGTGCAGGCGTGCTTTGGACACGAGTCGCAAATGGACAAACTGGCAGCTGCCTGCGGGCTCTCTCCCGTTGACATTCGGTTGAAAAACGCCATGCGCACCGGGGACCGCCTCATCACCGGGCAAATCGTTGACAGCGTGGCGCCCGTGGAGCGATGCATCCGTGAGACCGCTGCCATTTCTATGCCACCGCCGCTAGCGCAGGATGCAGATTTGCTGGATATCCCTGGCGGCTCGGGTTTGACCGCCCAACGTTCCAACATCCGCCGCGGTGTTGGCTGGGGTGTGTCGATCAAAAATCTGATGTACAGCGAGGGCTTCGACGATTACGCAACAGCCCGCTGTCATTTGACAGACGGGGTTGCCACGTTGCAGTTTGCTACTGCCGAGGTCGGTCAGGGCTTTGTGGTTCTCGCCCAGCAAATCGCTCGCAGCGTGTTGGGGGTGGACACCGTACTGCTTGAACCAATTTCCACCGCAATCGGCAGCGCCGGAAGCACCTCTGCGTCGCGACAAACCTGGATGAGTGGTGGCGCAGTCGACGGTGCGTGTCGCTTGGTGCGTGAGCGATTGTTCGAGCATGTGGCTGCAGCCCATCAGCTCGACCCCTTGCGGTTGGCAATTGATGGCACCGATGTCGTCGACACCAGGGGTTCGCTACGCGTTGCGGTGGCCGAAGCGGCACCGGGTTTGGTGCTTGACGAAACGTTTGAGCATCATCACCGCGCCACCGAAGAACTCGATGAAGATGGTCAAGGCAACTGCCATGTGGCGTTCGCCTTCGTGGCCCACCGCGCGGTCGTTGACGTCGACCCTGATCTCGGCTTAGTGAAAGTCGTGCAGATAGCGACCGCTCAAGATGTTGGGCGGGTGTTGAACCCGCTGGCAGCGCTCGGTCAGGTGGAGGGCGGCATTGCTCAGGGTTTGGGACTCGCGGTTATGGAGGAGATCGTGTTGAAAGATGGTGTCATGCGCAATCCATCGTTCACCGACTACTTGCTGCCAACAAGTCTCGACGCACCCATCGTGGTGGCCACAATGATCGAAGAGCCAGAACCCCAAGCCCCGCTCGGCGCCAAAGGCATCGGCGAGCCGCCGTGTATCTCGGTAACGCCGGCAATTGTGGCTGCCATTCGAGATGCCACTGGCAAGGCCTTAACACGAGTGCCCGTTCGGGCGCAAGACATCGTGTTCGGCGACTAGACGACTCGTCGACTACAGAGTTCGTGGTGCGGGGCGACCGCTCAACCAACCAACGTCGCCAGGGCGAACCTTGGGAGCCTTGGCAGCGTCTGCCGACGCCCACTGCACGTCGATGTCAATCGACTTCATGTCACGCATGACGGAACGACGCTGCGATGGGTCAACTAATGACACCACCACACCACGCTTGCCAGCGCGACCGGTTCGTCCGGAGCGGTGCACGTAGTCCTTCGGGTCGTCTGGTGGATCCCAGTGCACCACACACGGCACGTTGTCGATGTGAATCCCGCGAGCAGCCACGTCGGTGGCCACCAAGATTCGGGCGCGGCCACGCTTGAAGTCGTCTAGGGCCCGCTCACGCTGTGCCTGACTGCGGTTGCCGTGAATGACTGCACAGCGATCACCCTCGGCTTCGAGATTACGGGCCACGCGGTCAGCGCCGTGCTTGGTGCGACAGAACAAGATCAACTGATTGTGCTCCTGCAGCAGATCAGCGATGCGCGTCTGACGCTTGTCTTTAGGAATCAGTTCAAACACATGTTCAATATCGGGTTCAGACTCAGGTGTGCTGGCGTCATGGCGCACTGGGCTGCGCTGGTAACGCGAAATGAGTTCTGATACTGCCCCGTCAAGCGTGGCGGAAAACAACAGCACCTGCCGGGTGGCGGGCAGACGGTCCATAATTTTGCGTACGGCTGGCAAAAAGCCCATGTCTGCCATGCGGTCGGCCTCGTCGAGGACAGCAATTTGCACGGCACGCAAATCGATGTCTCGGCGACTGATGAGGTCTTCGAGGCGACCCGGCGTGGCGACTACTACCGATGCCGACCCGATGCGTCGCAACTGCGGGCCATAACCAGCGCCACCAAACACAGCAGTGCTGCGCAACGTGCGCGAAGCATCCAGCAGATCGATCTCATCACAAACCTGTTGCGCCAACTCACGAGTGGGCACCAGAATCAAACCGGTTGGCTGGGCAGGCTTTGCTCGTTTGAGTTTGGACACCAGCACCAGGCCAAACGCGATGGTCTTGCCCGAACCTGTTGGCGCCTTGCCGCACACGTCTTTGCCGGCCAAACCGTCGGGAATGGTCATCGTTTGAATGGGTGTGGGTGCCTTGATCCCACGACGGGCCATCGCCGCAACCAGAGGCTCGGTGATGCCGAGGTCAACAAACGATGTCAGGACAAAACTGCGATCATCGCTGCCGAGGTGTCACAACCCGAGGACACGACCGACATATTCATTGACGAACCGACGCTCTGGATCGAGACGCTCACGTAAGGCGAGGAAATCGCCGAAGCGGTTGTAACTCGGTTGGAGCGTTTTGGCACCTTGAAAGTGTATCTTTCCCCAGTGCGGTCTCCCCTGCATTGGGGCAAGAATCGCTTCGACCAAGCGAAAGTATCGCTCATACTCCATGCCCTTGTACATGTGCACCGCAATATAAGCCGATTCACGCCCATACGAGGTCGACAATGGCACATCGTCGCTTCCCGTAACACGCACTTCAACAGGAAAACTGATCCGTAGCTTTTCACGCTCGACCATCTCCACTATTTGCCGTAGTGCGGAGACCAAGTGCTCGCGTGGAATCGAGTATTCCATTTCATGAAACTTCACCAACCGCCGCGTGGCAAACACCTCGTGGCTGGCTTCGGTGAATTCTTGACGTCCTTGGGACGGCAACGCGGTTGCCAGCCGTGGGATCGCAGCCGGCACGACCCGACCAGCCATACAAACAGCCCCGAACGCGTAGTTCTCCATGACGGTTTTACCCCACCATTTGTTCCACGCTGATCGTGGTGCCGGCGGTTCTTGCGTGCGGGTGTTGTGCTTGGTGAGTGCCCACTTCGTGTGCGGTATCCAATAGAACTCAAAATGGTCAGCCTCTGTAACGATCGTGTCGAAGTTGTCCAACACATCGCTCAAACGACGGGCTTGCTCAACTGCGCGCAACTGAAACGCCGGCACAATCGTCATGTCCACATAGGTCAAGATGCCCAAGCACCCCAAACCAACCCGACCAAGTTGAAACACCTCGGCGTTCTCAGTGGCGTCGCAGTCGAGATGCTCGCCATCAGCGGTCACCAAGCCGAAGCCCTGCACCTGGCCGGCCAAGCCCGTGAAGCCCAGCCCAGTGCCATGCGTAGAGGTTGAAATCGACCCAGCCACAGTTTGCGCGGTGATGTCGCCCATATTTGCCAGCGCTACCCCACTTGCAGCCAAATACTCGTTGAGCTGGTGCAGCACCATGCCGGCGGGCACCCGCGCCACCATACGTTGGGTGTCGATACCCACCGCGCTCGCGCTGTCACCGTTGGCAAAGTCATGCGGCAACAGCATGATGTCGTTGCTCGGCACGATCGGGGTGAAACTGTGCCCGCTACCTGCCATGCGTATGCGTTGGTTGCCACTGGCGCTTCGCACGATGTCTTGCAGCGCAGTCACACTCGTCGGCCGGAGCAATGCAGCGGGGCGCGCCTCCACACTGCCAGCCCAATTCCGCCAGCGACGCATCGTGTTAGTGCTTCGCGGCAAAAAGTTCGCGCACGAGTGGCTCGAAGTGCTCCAGCGGCGCACTCACAAAGTCGGGATCGAATGAAGGTGAGTCGTACTTGACGCAGAATTCCTCGGTGTAGTCAAAATATGGTGAGTCACGGAAGGCATCACGGGCATTACGATCCATCCCGATGTGGTGCCAGAAGTAATACCCCTGGAAAATCCCATGCTGAGCCACCATGAAGTGGTTCGCCTCGCTGACAACCGGCTTCAGCATCGTCGAAGCAATGTACGGATGATTGAACGGCGCCAAGGTGTCACCAATGTCATGGATCAAGGCGCACACCACGTACTGCGCATCACGTCCGTCGCGCTCGGCCCGAGTTGCGGTCTGCAAGGAATGCTCCAGACGGCTCACGGGAAACCCGCCATGGTCGTCACCCAACTGGCGCAGCAGATGGAGTGCATTGTCGGCCACCATGTTCTGGGTGTTGCCAATTTGGCGCATGATGAGTGACCAGTCTTCTTTGGTCGACTCCTGAAACGATGTGAAGTGGGCTCGCTCGTGCGGCGACTCGCTATGGTTCGACATGCAGCCAAATAGTATCTGCATCCGAGCGTGTACTCAGACGTGAGGCACACACCACCACCTTGTTGCCCCGCTTAACGTGGCCGTGCCCGCGGGCCTCAGCAAGGCCTGCCGAAATCGAGACTTCGACATCAGGATCGCGCTGGCTCACCATCGGAAACACACCCCAGGCCATGCGCAATTTGCGGGCCACCCCTTCGCTTGGGGTTGCCGCCAGAATCGGGGTTCCAGGGCGGCACGAGCTCATCAGTCGAGCCGAGTGACCGGTGTAAGTCATCGACAGCAGTGAGTCAGCGCCAATACGGCGGGCCAGCGAACACGCTGCTGCCGTAACCGCGGCCGCTTCGGGGTTCGCGTCGGCGAAAATGAGGGGCAGTGTCACATCACGCTCGGCAGCAACACAGATTGCCGCCATCACTTCCACCGCACGTACCGGGTTGACACCGACCGCCGTCTCACCTGAAAGCATCACGGCATCGAACCCATCGCGTACTGCCCCGGTCACATCTGCGACCTCGGCACGTGTGGCGCGCGATGAAGCCGTCATTGACTCCAACATCTCGGTAGCACAAATCGAAATCACCCCGTTGCGCAAAGCAGTGCGGGCAATCTTGTGTTGGGCAGCCGGCACGATTTGAAATGGAAGCTCAACGCCAAGGTCGCCACGAGCCGCCATCACGCCATCACTCACTCGACAAATGTCATCGATGCGCTCCAGCGCCTGAGGGCGCTCAATTTTGGCGATGACATGCGCTGTTGGCCCCAGGATGCCACGCACCTCTTCGACGTCGCTCGCCCGTTGAACGAATGACACCGCAACAAAGTCCACCCCATCGCGTTTTGCAACTTCAAGATCGGCGCGGTCTTTGTCAGACAAAACACTGCCGGACACCTCGGTGTCGGGCAAGTTGACCCCCTTGTTGTTGAGCAAGTCGCCTCCACGCTGCACGCGAAGCGTGATCACACCATCGGGGGCATCTCCATGGAGCGATGTAATGACAGTTTCAAGTCGTCCGTCGTGCAGTAGCACCCGCTGCCCAACAGCCAATCCCGAGTTGGCACCCGGATTCAGTCGAGCCATGCCCAACTGGGCAAAGGTAAAGCTCACTTCGGTGCCTTCTCTCAGGGTGATGGGCATTCCGGCGTAACGCAGCTTTGGCCCCTGAATATCGATCATGATTGCCACGAACGGGCGCACTTGGCGAATGTGTTTGATGCGAGCTGAAAGTTCTTCGGTACTGATGTGTGAGCAGTTGATGCGCAACACATCCGCGCCCGCGTCAACTAGCGCACCAAGAATTGCAGCATCAATTGAGGCAGGGCCTACGGTGGCAATGACTTTTGTGCGTCTCACTGACTATCAGTCTCGCTGGTAAAACACTTAAAACCATGTATCTGGTGTCGAAGGGGGGACTTGAACCCCCACGCCCTTTCGAGCGCCAGCCCCTCAAGCTGGTGCGTCTGCCAATTTCGCCACTTCGACAAGAAATGAAAACTTTAAACTATCTGAGCATTGCGATTACCTGAACGTGCGTATCTACTGCGACAAAAGAATGCCGAGAGCGGTGACCGTCAAAAGCCACACCAAAGCCAACACCGTGGTGATGCGACTGAGATTACGCTCGGCCGAAGCCGAACCCAGCGCCGCTGCCCCGCCACCACCGAACATGTCGGACAACCCGCCGCCGCGTCCACTGTGCAACAGCACACCCACGATCAATCCGATCATGGACAACACATTGACAATGATGGTGGTGACAGTGACAACAGAACGCACCCGCTCAGCCTACCGAGGCTTCAACTTCACACTTCGGGGTGGTGACAAGCCGACATCTGCCCGCTTGAGCGGACCTGCAACAGGGGCTCCTGCATGGCGCACAGGTCGCTGGCCTTCCAACAACGCGTGCGGAAGCGACAACCCGATGGTGGATTCACCGGCGAAGGCACGTCGCCCTCCAGCATGATGCGGTGACGACTGCGCTCGACTCGTGGATTCGGCAAGGGTACGGCCGATAACAAAGCCTTGGTGTACGGGTGGGTCGGCCGCTCGTACACCTGCTCGGCGGGACCAATCTCCATGATCTTGCCGAGGTACATCACCGCCACACGGTCGGCGATATGCCTCACCACGGAGAGATCATGGGCGATGAACACGTA
>SYEA01000044.1 GCA_005800965.1 Actinomycetota bacterium
GCATCCCTGATAAGGATGAGGTCACAAGTTCGATTCTTGTTAGCCCCACGAACAAATCAGG
This sequence comes from Actinomycetota bacterium, assembly GCA_005800965.1. Lineage (GTDB taxonomy): Bacteria > Actinomycetota > Acidimicrobiia > Acidimicrobiales > Ilumatobacteraceae > F1-60-MAGs027. Next base: position 62 of record SYEA01000044.1, read on the forward strand.
ACGATGAAACTCTTCCGGCGCCTCCTCCTCGTGCTTTCCGTGGCGTCTGCCGTCGTTGGCATTCTGCGCTTCGGGGGCAGCAGCAAATCTCGAGTCACCACCAAACAGGGCGGGTGGCGCACCTATACGCCACCCAAATGACAAATCAATGATCGGGGTCATCGGCGCAGGCGTAACAGGGTCACATGTGGTGGAGCACTTGGTGGCGAGTGGCCAGGTGCATATTTATGTAAATGACACCAACCCGGTGGTGGCGCATCGTGTGGTGGAGAAGTTCTCACGCGCTACCAGTTCACGCTCCACTAACAAAGTGTCAGCCGTGTCGAGCACACAAATGCTCACCACCAATGTGGTGGTGTTGGCGTGTCCGGCACCGCACGCCAAGGCTGCCCGGCGATTACTAGAAGCCGGTGTCAGCGTCGTGTCGTGTAGCGACGATGTCGAAGACACACTTGCCTTACTTGACCTCGATGCCGTAGCCCGCCAGATGCGGCAAACGTTGGTGGTTGGCGCAACTGCGTCACCTGGTTTGTCGGGTTTGTTGGTTCATTTGTTGTCGAAGCGATTCGATGAAATCGACGAAACACATGTCGCGGTGCACGGCACTGCCGGCCCAGCGTGTGCCCAACAACATCACCGCGCATTGTCACGCCAGTCGATTGGTTGGCACGATGGTGATTGGCTGCGCCGCCCTGCTGGAAGTGGACGCGAGTTGTGTTGGTTCCCCGACCCAGTCGGGCCACGCGATTGTTATCGTGCGGAATTGGCCGATCCAATAGTTCTTCATCACGGTGTTGCCAGCCTCACCCGCGTATCCGTGCGTGTTTCAGCAACTCGTCGTGACCGCCTCACCGCGCGACTGCCGATGCTCACCCCACCCCATGCCGAAGGGGGTATGGGTGCGCTGCGGGTAGAGGTGCGTGGTTGGCGAAATCAGGCACGCCATGTGGAGGTGATTGGTGCCGCTGATCGCGTGGCAAATCTGGCCAGCGCAGTCGCGTTCGCCGCAGCACGCAGCGTGATTGCTGGTGGGTTCTCGAGCGGAGTCCGTGTGCTCGGCGACGGCGAGTCACCGAATGACGCTGTACTCCAGGATGTGCTTGATACAGGTGTGCGATTGAGTGAATTCGTCGGCACATCATCCCATTGAGCCCGTGTTTTATCAACTGACAGCATCCAGATAGGTTGCGACACGATGCCGACTCGCTATGACATTGACCCACCTGCTTTGCTGCCTGCCCGCCTGGTGTTCGTGCCGGGGCGTGGCGAATTCTTCGTGCGCTATGCGGTGCATGTCGACCCTCAGGCACCCGTGGTGTTGCTGTTGCACGGTTGGACCGCAACGAGTGACCTCAATTTTTTTACGGCATATCACGAACTGAGCGAGTTTGCGACGGTCATTGGCATCGATCACCGCGGTCACGGGCACGGTTTACGCCCCGATGTCAAGTTCACCCTGGAAGATTGTGCCGACGATGCAGCAGCCGTATGCAAAGAGCTTGGTGTATCGGCAGTCGTGGCCGTGGGCTTTTCTATGGGCGGGCCAATCGCCATGCTCATGGCCAAGCAACATCCACGTTTGGTAACGGGTCTCGTGCTGCAGGCAACTGCCATGGAGTGGCGTGCATCGGCACGCGACCGGTCACGAATGCGGGTCATGCGAGCACTCGGCCCGATCACGCGTCGATTTATTCGTCCGAGCACCGTGCGGCTGGTATTCGCGCGGCGCATTACACGTCGTCACCCGTTGCGTCGACATCTGGGGTGGATGCTTGCTGAGTGGCGCCGTAGCGACCAGTGGCACATGGTGCAAGCCGGTCGGGCAATCGCCAAATTTGATGCCCGACCCTGGGCTGGTGCACTCGGCGTTCCAACGAGCGTGGTGCTCACGCTCAACGATCAATTGGTGCCCCCACGAAAACAACAGGCGTTGGCCGACCTCACTCGGGCGCAAGTCGTGCCGCTGGCAGCCGACCATTTTGTGAACGTCAGCAAGCCCCAGGAGTTCAGCGCGGCAACTGCGCAGGCGGTGCGCTTGGTGTTGACGGCTCAGCATGGGCGTGCAACAACTGCTCCATCCGCTCACTGAGCGCATCAAGTGAGTCTCGCAACTCGTTAGTGGTGACGGTGTTTGATAATGCAAGCCGCACGGCTGCCAATTCACGGGCCAAGTATTCGGCGTTCTCCTGAGTTCGCGTGGCGATAGCCCGATCATTTTCTAGGGCGTGACGATCGCGATCTTCCTGTCGGTTTTGTGCCAACAAAATCAGTGGCGCAGCGTATGCCGCCTGCACGGAGAACATGAGGTTCAACAAGATGAACGGGTATGGGTCCCAACGCAGGGCGATGGACAACACATTGACCGCAATCCAGATGATGACGAGAAACGTTTGCACAACAAGGAATCGAGCAGTGCCAAGATTGCGAGCGATGCCTTCAGAAAAGCGTCCGAATGCACCGGCCTCGTAGGACACGTTCAGTTTGCGGCCATAGCGCGGATTCGCCAGATTTTCACGACGCTTCATGAGGTTCCTCGCGCTGTAGAGAGTGATTCCGTTTCCGACTCGAGACGTTGACGACGCCAATCGGCGGGCAGAGCACGATCAAGCACGTCGTCAACAGTGATGGCACCCAGCAAGTGGTTACCTGAGTCAACTACTGCAACGGACAACAAATTGTAGGTAGCAAGTCGAATCATGACGTCACGTTCGTTCAACGTCGGAGGTATGGTCGGCTCGTGTTGCAAGCAATCTTTCAGTTTTGTTTGGGGAGGTTCGCGCAGCAGTCGTTGAAAATGCACCACACCCATGTAGCTCCCGGTTGGTGGTTCGTGCGGGCCGTGGGTGACAAACACTTGAGCGGCAATCGACACATGTCGTTCAGGGTCGCGCACATGGGCCAAAGCTTCAGCGACGGTGACCTCGGGTGATAACACGATTACCTCCGGGGTCATCAGTGCTCCGGCGGTGCCTTCTGGCCAGGACAGCAGTTGACGCATGGTGTCGGCATCTTCTTCGTCCATCGACTCCAAGACTTGAGCGCGCTGTTCGGTGCCCATCGTGCCGAGCAAATCGGCTAGATCGTCGAACTCCATTTCATCGAACACGCTGTTCAAGCGGTCTAGATCCAAGCCTTCGATCAGCCGCAACTGCTCATCTTCGGGCAATTCTTCCAGCACGTCAGCCAGACGCTCGTCGTCCATTGCGGCGGCAATCGTGCGACGCTGTTCAATCGGGAGAGAAGCAATGAATGTTGCGACATCACTTGGGTGCATATTGCGAAGTCGCGCTGCCTCAGCAGCAATCGGGGTGGTTGGTGCAAAGAGTGATGCAACTTCGTGCCAGTCGACCAACCGAAATGTTGGGCGAGCCAGCAGTGAACTGCGTTTGGTCAAACGAACGTTGGCGACGTACCAAGCAGGGTGGTGGCCACCTTGGTATTGCAGGGCAACGTCGGCAACTGTTTCCTCGCCGTATTGCTGGTCAAAAACATCAGCAGCAAGTAGACGTTCACCTTCACGGGTGCGAAATGGGTTCAAATCAAGGTCGTAACTCTTCAGCCGCACCCCACTGTTGTCGAGCGACGCCACTCGGGCAGCTGAAACAAAGATTCTTCGCCGTTGGCTAGTGGCGACGTATCCCAAGACGCGAGTTGCCTCGGTGGATCGCCCCGGAACTACGACAATGTCATCGATTTTTCCGATGAAGGCGCCACCGGCATCCAATAGCGGCAACCGCATGATGCGGTACGCGTAGATGAGGTCGGTCGCGGCTAACACGACGTGAGGCTACCCATTGAACGGCACACGAACCTCGCACCAAGCGGGACTTTTTGCCGTAAAGACCTTGGTCAATTGCGAAGGTCGCTCAATATGAGCGCAACATATTCGCGCAGATACACGGTGGAATCACGCAGTGCATCAACGCGTGGAAAAAAGGAGGCGATACCAATGTCTCCCCAGGTGGTGTCGGTGATATTGGGGTCCGAGCCGATCATCCGAAGGTTGTCGAAGTATCGAGAGAACTCGTGTTGCGCACGGCGCAGATGAAAGTCCGAGGTGACGATGGCCAAGGCCATATCTGGGGCGAACAGGGCTGAGTCTCGTGCTTGTTTGGCATGCCCCTTGGTGTTCAATGAGATGGCCTCAATGATGATGTTGGTTGCAGGCACGCCTAGTCGTTGGGCTTGGGCCTGCATTAACTGGCCTTGTTGCTCTGGCTCACGCAGCGCTTGCATACCAGGCTGGGCGCCAGTCATCACGAGGGTGGCGTTGGGATAGTCGCGCCACAACATCACACCGCGATTCACCCGCCGCACGGTTTCTCTACCCGAAGCATCCAACTCGGGTTCGTCTGCAATATCAAAGCCGGCACTCAAGACAAAGATGTAGCGCGGTGACCAGCCATCTTCGAGTGTTGACTCCACCATGAGGGGTCGCTCTAGCAACAGTGCAAAAAGGGGTGTGCACGCCAGCCACAAACCCGCCAAAGCTGAGGTTCCAATGATGTTCACCCATTGCCTGAGCCGCGAGGTACGCCAGAGGTAGACCCACACCCCGACCAGAATGACCAGTGGTAACCACAGCGGTTCAACGAGATCTTTAGCCACAGCATCAAGAGTACGAATCTCACCCGTAGAGTGGGGCTTCGTTTCGGGGACGTAGCTCAGCTGGCTAGAGCACCTGCTTTGCACGCAGGGGGTCGTGGGTTCGAGTCCCATCGTCTCCACTTCATGAGTTCAGTTGTGCTGCTGCTCTCGTGCCGAAACGGCTCACCAACCCAATACCACCGGGGTGCCGGTCGGTCGTTGCGCAAGGTCATCAACATCATCTGATGCCAATACGCCGACGACGGGGTATCCACCCGTGGTGGGATGATCAGCGAGCATCACCACGAGTTCTCCACCCGGGGTGAGTTGCACCGCCCCGCGCACGAGGGGCAAAGACAGCAACTCCGGGAATTTGTTGCGACGCAGGGCGTCACTCGTGAGGCGTATGCCGATCCGGTTACTGTCTTGCGCGGTGATCCATTGCTGAGTCACGAGGCCTTGTCGTTGTTCGGATGTGAGCAGCGAGAGATGAGGGCCAGGATGTAGTGATAGTCGTGGCGAACGGCGGGGAACAATCGGAACATCAAGGCCGGTGGCCAACCGGTCAGTCGCACCAAGAGTGATTTCGCCACCTACAGTGAGCGGCATCGGCACTATCTCGCTGAGTGAGTCGTGCGATAACGAGTTGAGTTGGGCCAAGCCGCGCACTCCGCCGGTGAAAGCCACATAACAACGCATCCCGTCAAGCAGTCGGTTGATGCGGATGGTGTCACCGGGGCGAACGAGGGTTGCCTTGCAATGGGCCAAGGGTTGGTCGTTGATAGATGCGTCGGTGTCGGCCCCAGTTATGACGACAGTGACAACAGCAGCAGCACGAAGTGACAAGCCGCCGCTGGTTTCCAACATCGCAGCCGAGCGCTCATTGCCAGCCAGTCGATTGGCTAAGAGAAATGAACCGCGATCAACTGCTCCGGAGTGAGGCACTCCAAGATGTGCCCAGCCAGGGCGGCCGTAATCCTGCACGGTTGTCAGCCCGGCGCGCTCAACAATCAGCGTCATGTGATTTGCTCAAACGACACGATGGTGCCAGGGGTGAGTGTTGCCGGTTCATCGCGGGCCATGTTCCACAGTTCGTGGTCGGTGACACCAAGTAGGTGCCAACCCCCGGGCGATTCGCGTGGATACACGGCGGAGTATTGCGCTGCGATGGCAACTGCACCGCGCGGCACCCGCGGGCGCGGTGTCGCTCGGCGGGGTAGGTGCAAGACCGCAGGCAGGCCGGTGAGATAGGCAAAGCCCGGCGAGAATCCACAGAACTCCACCACGTATCTCGCGCCACTGTGCAAGGTGACGACTTCTTGGCTCGTCAGCCCGCACTGTTGGGCAACGTAGTCAAGATCAGGGCCGCTGTAGTCAACGGCAAGAGTGACACTTGGGGCGGCTACAGGCGAGATCCCCCCGTTACCACTGATGTCAATCGAGCCAAGTAAGGCCCGCACTACTTCGGCGTTGTCGCGAGGATGTGTGACCACCACACTGCGGGCACCAGCCACCACATCGTTGATGGACACATGTTGTTCGGTGCAGGTGTGCAATATTGCCGTGCGCACCACGGCTGCTTCACCCGCATGCAAACCATCGATCATGGTTGCTTCAGGCCCGTACGCAATCACGCGTGGCGACGAGTTATTCGTCGCCAACAAATCAGCGGGCACGCGGCACGACTCCAGCGTCGGCACATGCTGTTTGCACTGCACGCAGCAACTCGGCAGCACCTGGTGTGTCGCTATGTACGCAGATGGTTTCGGCATGCACTGTGAGTAACTCGCCATCCACTGTGCCAACTGTGCCGTCGTTTAGCACCTGGGTGACTCGTGCATAGATGTGATCAGGCTCGGTGATGAGTGCATCAGTGCGCGAGCGCGGGGTGAGAAGCCCATTGGAAAAATAGCTGCGGTCAGCAAACCACTCAGAGACGAAACGAACACCATGCTGCACGGCAAGGCGCGCTGTTACCGAATTGGCAAGCCCAAACAATGCAACTTGGTGTCGTTGAGCCAAAGCCACCACCACAGCGGCAAGTGCTTCGTTGGTAGCAGCGGTGTTATAGAGCGCACCATGCGGTTTGATGTACGTCACGCGAGTGCCGCAATTGCGGGCAATCTCCGCCAGCATCATGAACTGATGTTCCAAAGATGCATCAAGTTGTTGGTTGTCCATATCCATGGCGAGCCGACCAAAGTGTTCCCGATCTGGGTACGACACCTGAGCCCCAATGGCCACACCATGAACCACCGCCGATGCACACACTGCCCGCATCGATGCCACGTCTCCGGCATGACCGCCACAGGCCACATTGGCGCTGGTGATGTGGGCCATCAAGTCGGGTTCATGGCTGTCGCGCCACAAAAGTGGTGTTTCGCCTAGGTCGCAGTTCACGTCTACATGCCGAGCCATACCCAGCATCCTGCCTGGTGAATGTTCGACTCGCTGAATTCGACCAGTTCTGCGCAATACTAAAGGCACCACTCAAAGGAGCCCTTATGTTCACCGCAGTCATCGTCGATGCCGTTCGCACACCATTAGGCAAGCGCAACGGACGTTTGAAGAATTGGCACCCTGTTGATCTTGCCGCAGAAATGCTCAGTGCACTCACCACCCGTAACGACATTGACCCCGCAATGATCGACGATGTCGTGATGGGTTGTGTGATGCAAGTTGGCGAGCAAAGTCTGAACATTGCCCGCAATGCCGTGCTCGCAGCCGGTTGGCCCGAGTCGGTGCCCGGCACGACGGTCGATCGCCAGTGTGGCTCGAGTCAGCAAGCCGCGCACTTTGCTGCCCAAGGCGTGATTGCCGGTGCCTATGATGCCGTCGTTGCCAATGGTGTCGAAGTGATGACACGAGTGCCGATGGGTGCCTCGATTGCCGAAGGCAAATTTGGTTATCCGATGGGCGCACGGGTGCAGGAGCGCTACAAGGCCGAAGGCGGTTTGGTGAACCAGGGTGTCTCCGCCGAGCTCATCGCGGAAAAATGGAAGCTGTCACGCGAAGACCTCGATGCGTTTGGTTTGCGATCGCAGCAGTATGCGGCCCGTGCAACGAAAGAAGGGCGATTTCAAAACGAGATTATTCCCGTGCTTGATGCTGAAGGCGCGATGATGAGCACCGACGAAGGCATTCGTGAGTCATCACTAGAAAAGCTTTCATCGCTGAAGCCGTCATTCCGACCGGTGGAAGAAGGTGGCCGTGTCACTGCGGGCAACTCGTCACAAATCACCGACGGGTCTGCGGCACTGCTCATCATGAGCGAAGAAAAGGCGAAGAAGTTGGGTTTGAAGCCCCGGGCTCGTTTTGTGAGCTTCGCACTTGCTGCCGAAAATCCGCGCTATATGTTGACGGCGCCAATTCCGGCAACAAAGAAAGTATTGGAGCGCGCCAACCTAACGATGGACGACATCGACTTGGTGGAGATCAACGAGGCCTTCGCTGCGGTGGTTTTGGCGTGGGCGAAAGAACTGCACCCCGACATGGAAAAGGTGAACGTCAATGGCGGAGCAATTGCGCTCGGACATCCACTTGGTGCATCCGGCGCCCGATTGACGTGCACGTTACTCAACGAGCTCGAGCGCACTGGCGGTCGTTATGGCTTGCAGACGATGTGTGAAGGTGGTGGCTTGGCCAACGCGTTCATTATTGAACGTCTCTAGGTCGTCGGAACCACCGTGTTCGGCACGATCGTTTGGGTAGCGATCGGGCTGTTGTTGGTGCGATACATCTGGAAGATTGGTTTCGGGATGCTGCGCGGCATGACGACGTCACTGCCACCACCCCCACCAACCGGTGAAATGCGGCGGATCAACGTTCGCTACCGCTGTTCGGTATGTGGAGTCGAACTACGGCTAACGATGGCCCCTGACGAACAGCCACCACCACCTCGTCATTGTCTCGAAGATATGGATGTGATTGTTCCTGCCGAGTGAGGGCTGGTTAGCGATATTTGGTGGCGGTGAACAAACCGCCCAGCACCATGCTTAGGCCAGCAAATAGGTACCAGTTGCTGCGTCCACCGGGTACGAAGCCGAGGTAGTAAAACAAAATGACAAGTGAACCCAAGCCGAGCAACACGAACATGAGAATCGGCACCCAGCGCGGGCTTTCTTTGAAGGATTCTGGAACCGGCGGTGTGTAGCGCGTGCTGGCGTCTGGGGTGGTGCGTCCACCGGTGTGTCGTTTTTTGGGAGCCATGCGCACTGCCAGTGTAGAGCAAAGTCGCTGGTGTAATGGCTCGAAAGCATTGGCAGGCTGAAGCCGTGGCAAAGCAGCGAGTTCTCGTGATCGATAATTACGACAGCTTTGTCTACAACTTGGTGCAGTACCTCGGTGAACTTGGTTGCGAACCAGTCGTCGTTCGCAACGATGAAACGACCGTTGCCGAAGCAATCGCGTTGCAGTGCGCTGCAATCGTCGTTTCTCCGGGTCCCGGGCGCCCGCAAGATGCCGGCATCACCTGCGAGGTGATCCGAACAGCGGCGCCAAGCACCCCAATACTCGGGGTATGTCTGGGTCATCAAGCGATTGGCCATGTCTTTGGTGGAGTCGTCGTGCGTGCCCCAGAACTCAGGCATGGCAAGACATCGGTGATTACCCATGACAACAGTGGGGTGTTCACAGGTCTGCCGTCATCTTTTGAAGTCACGCGGTACCACTCACTGGTGGTCGAGCCGGAGTCGTTACCGAGTTCACTCGTGGTGACTGCGACCACCGATGATGGAACCATCATGGGTGTGCGCCATTGTGAGTATGCGGTGGAAGGCGTGCAGTTTCACCCGGAGAGCATCTTGACCCAACACGGTCACGCGATGTTGCGTAATTTTCTTGTACGTGCGCAGGTGCTGTAGCAACGGCTCAGGGTGTTGGTGGTGCTTCGGCGCGCCCAACGATGATTGCAATCGCACTACCAGGCTCGACACTGGTGCCAGCCGCAATACTCTGAGCGATAATTTTGCCGATATTTAGATCGCCGGCAGGGAACGATTGCTCGGTGGATGTAACGACGAGCCCGACAGAAGTGAGCTGAGCCACCGCTGCGGCAGCGTCTTGACCGATGACACTCGGCACGATGAGTGAATTTTTACCAGTAGAGACAAACACAGTGATGGCGCTGCCCGGGGCCACTGCAGTGTCACCGAGCGGCTCGGTGCGAATAACCCGACCTGCCTCGATCACGTCGCTTGTTTCCACCACCACGGTGACCACGAAGTTGAGTGGTGCAGCAGATAGCAGTTTGGTGGCGGCACTTTGCTCGTCGCCAATCACGTCGGGGATGCGTACGGTATTGGTGCCACCCGAAACATCCACGGTCACCACCGAATTGGGGCGAGCCCCAAGACCAGCGGTTGGAGTCTGTAAGAGAATCTGGTTGGCAGGGATATCCACGGAGGCAATGAAGTTGTTCACTACCAACCGCAGGCCTGCTTGTTTCAGGATGTTGCTGGCTTGTTGCACCGACAACCCGACCAAGTTGGGGATCGTGACTGGTTCAAAACCGGGGTTGTACCCCAGCACCACGTTTTCACCTTGGCGGGCCATGGTGTCGGCAGTAGGGGATTGTTCGTACACGATGTCGTTGCTGGCGTTTTCACGCACCTTCGGGTCTTCAATGGGCGTCAAGCCGAGGTCGATGAGCAAACTCTTTGCCTCTTCGATGTTCAACCCGATGAGGTTCGGTACCGCAATGTTGGCGCCGGCATTTTCGTCGGTGAAGGCACGAAACCCGAAAATCGCTACAGCCACCAGCGCGATGACGGAGACCACGGAGCCAAATATCCACGCAGCAGTTCGTTGCGGAACTACTTCGTCGTAAGGCGGATACTGACCGCCCGATGATGGCTCGCGCGGTGGGCGTCCTCCACCAGTGGCTGCCATCTGCGTGGTGGGAAGTTGGGTGGTGGCACCAGCGTCGTGAAGAGCAGATTGTTCGTCGAGCAGTGCCCGTACTTCTTTGCCATCAACGAACCGACGCAGGTCGTCAGCGAGGGCAAGTGCCGTGGGGTAACGGCGACTTGGATCCTTGGCTAGACACTTCATCACGATGGCACTAAAGGCAGGTGCAAGTTCTGGGTTTTTTATGCGCAGTGATACCGGCATGTCGTGTACCTGTTTGTAGGCGATGGCAATCGCATTTTCCCCAGTGAACGGTGGTACGCCGGCGAGCATTTCATACATGATCACGCCGAGTGAATACAGATCCGATCGCGGGTCAGGTTGTGCACCTTGGGCCTGTTCGGGAGAAAAATATGTGGCAGTGCCCATCACTGCACCGATTTGGGTGAGTCCTTGTTCGACTGCTGCACCGATTGCCCGCGCAATGCCAAAGTCGGCAACTTTCACATGCCCAGTTGCACTGACGATGATGTTGGCTGGTTTGATGTCGCGATGTGCGACACCAGCAGCGTGGGCGGATGACAAAGCGGCTGCGATATCCAATGCGATATCGCAGGCTTGCAGCACGCTGAGGCGCTCATGCTTGGCGAGTATGTCGGCAAGCGTGCGGCCTTGCACGAATTCCATTGCGATGTAATACGTGGTGTCTACCTGACCCCAGTCGTAGACACCAACGATGTTGGGGTGATTGAGCGACGCTGCCGACATTGCTTCACGGCGAAACCGTTCGACGAACAGGGGGTCCTTGGCGTATTCCGCAAACAGAATCTTGACCGCTACCGGGCGGTCCAACAATCGATCGCGGGCGACGAACACCTCCGCCATTCCGCCACGGCCGATGCGACGGCCCAGTTCATAACGCGAATTGATGATGACGGGTTCGCTCATGTGCCGTCACCTGCCGCGGGTTTCTGAGCTGCAATTACGTCGCGAATCGAGTTGACGTAGGCCTCGGCGCGCGCCAACGAGTCGTACTTTGGCCGGTCGTCAATATCGTCGGCCAGCGAGGGAAATATATCCTGTCGCGCGACGCCACTATCGACTTCGATAGTGGGGCGGAACCACAAGATATTCTCTGCGCGGCCTTTGAACACCACGAGTTGTGCTTGGTCACCCTGGCCGGCAAATCCAACGAAGTAGCCGTTGCGTGCATACCACCCAACCACTGAAAGCGCACCAAGTGCCAGCACTGCAACTAGTGCGACGGTAACCAGCACCCGACGCGGTCGAGTTGACGCCACAACGTGTGCGGCTGCATCGCCAGGTGAGGCAGCCGATGACTCGGGCAGAGTCGTGCTTGTCGCTGCTGTGCTTGGGGCTGTGTCTTGCGATGTGACGTCTGCTGTGTCGGCCAAGATGTCGACTACTACGACAGTCGTGTTGTCGCGCCCACCGTGATCGTTGGCAACCCGCACCAAATGATCAGCAGCCGCTTGGGGGTTGGTGCTGGCGCGCAAGATTGTGGCAATTTCATCATCGTCAACTTCGTCGACGAGGCCGTCACTACACAACACGTATCGATCACCCATCACCATCGGCAGCACCCATGAATCGGCGTTCACGTCGCCTTCAATGCCAAGTGCCCGAGTCACAATGTTGCGCCGTGGGTGGATGCGCGCCTCCGCGACGGTGATTAATCCTTCTGATAACAGCTCTTGTACGTAGGAGTGGTCGGCACTGACCTGTTTGAGCTCGTCGCCGCGCCACAGATAAATTCGCGAGTCACCAACGTTGGCCACCACCACTCGCTGTGGTTCACCGTCGGTGGCCGGCAACGGCACGAGGGCCGTGAGGGTGGTTCCCATGCCACGTTGTTCGCTCAGGCCGCCGCTTGCTTCGTGAATGGTGGCGTTAGTGGTGTTAATGGCTGTTACGAGACCCTCGGCTGCCGTGAACCCCGCGGCTGCGGCTCGGCGTAGCCCCTCGACGGCAAGTGCACTAGCGACTTCGCCTGCGTTGTGACCGCCCATGCCATCGGCCACGGCAAACACGTTGCCCTCGGCTACGAATGCGTCTTCATTTTGTTGACGAACCATGCCCACATGGCTGGCCGCGCCCCACACGAGTTTCATGACGATACCGAAGGTGATGAGGTGATCACGAAATCTCGAAGATGACCTTAATTGCGCCGAGCATGATGACATCGCCGTTGGCCAACAGCTGTTCACCTTCGACCCGCACTCCATTTAATTTGGTGCCGTTGGTGCTGCCGATGTCGCGCAGTGTCCAACCAGTGGGTCGGCGACGCAGTACCACATGTTCACGACTCACGTTGGTGTCTCGGATGACTATCGTGCATCCGCTTTGCCGACCGATCGTCACACGCTCGGTATCCAGCACATGCCGAGTGCCGTCTTCGAGCACGATGGCCGAAGTGATGGCGCCTGCCACCGGAGTAGCCATAGACGTGGCAATGGGTTGCACCACCACGGCCTCGGCAGATTCAACGTTGACCTGGTCAACCACCAGTGATGCCAGCACGGTAATGTTGCCACGCTTGGTGTTTTCGTCGCTTCGTAACACAACAATCACGGGTTCAGCCAGCCGATACGACTCGCGTTCACTGTGTTGGGTGACCGCTTCGGTGAGTTCTCGAATCAAATCTGGTTCTACGTCGGAAAATGCTGCTCGATCAGTCGGGTGCATCACCACGGTGTAGGCGTGGGGTATGCCGCGGGTATCGTCGGCGGCCTGGGCATCAACCACTCCGAGAAGACGCCGACCCATCTCAATGGGGCGAATTGTTGAGTCATATGCCCGCAACGCCACGTTTTTAGTCTACGGCTGGGCCTTGTGCAACATGGATATTACGAGTGCGTGGTTGTCACTGACCTCGAACTTGACGTCATCACGTAGCGTCAGCATGCGTGGTGTCTGATCATGGTGCGGCAGATACACAAGTGACACCGACGGTTCTTTCAGTGCAAGATCGTGTGGTGTTGCAGCGTCGCGTCTTGCGAGTGTTGATTGGTGGACAAATAGTCGGCGCAGCAGCACTCGGCTCAGCCGTCACAATCGGTGCATTCGTCATTCAAGACATTCTTGGTGATGACACCCCATTCGCTGGTCTGGCCACTGCGACCGTCACCATGGGCACGGCATTCATGTCTCAGATGTTGGCCAGAGTCATGATTCGACGTGGACGTCGGGGTGGTTTGCAACTTGGCTATCTACTCGCTGCCATCGGTGGCGTGACCGCAGTGGTCGGGGTAGAGCTGCAGTCGTTGCCGTGGTTTTTGGCCGGATTGTTTTTGTTCGGTAACGGCCAGGCGGCAAACTTGTTGGCGCGGTATGCCGCAACTGATTTGGCGTTGCCTGAACAGCGCTCGTCGGCAATGAGTTACGTTGTGTTTGCATCGACATTCGGTGCCGTGTTCGGGCCGCTGCTCGTGACTCCTGCCCAATGGGCGGGGCGAACCTGGTTTGGTCTGGCAACGTACAGCGGGCCATGGTTGGTGTCATCGGTATTTTTGGTGTTAGCTGCGGTAAACACTGCGGTGCGATTGCGCCCCGACCCACTCGTGGTGAGCGGGTCGCAGGCCAAGGTACCAACGCGGATGGGTGTTGTGGTTGCATTTCGGCTCATCACCTCGACGGGCAACGGTCGGTTGGCGCTCGCAGCGATGGTCATATCGCAGGCCACGATGGTGGCAGTCATGACAATGACACCCGTGCATCTCAAACTGCATGGCTACGAGAATGTTTCGCCCTACGTGGTTTCGCTGCACATTGCTGGCATGTTTGCCTTCAGTCCATTGGTTGGCAAGTATGCCGATCACTATGGGCGGGTGAATGCCATTTTTCTCGGTGCAGTGTTACTTGTCGTGGCGACTGCGTTGTCGGCGGTGTCAGGTGAAGGCAACCCGATGTTGTTCCCATCACTGTGGTTGCTGGGAATTGGTTGGAATTTCGGTCTGATTGGTGGGTCGAGCCTGCTGGTGGAGTCAATTGACGACTCAGTGCGCGTGCGCGTGCAGGGCACGGCAGATTTGTTGATGAGTTTCTGTGGTGGCCTCGCTGGTTTTTCCTCAGGCTTCGTACGTCGCGCCATCGGGTTTCACCTACTTTCCACTGCATCATTGGTGTTGGCGGGCGTGTTGTTGGTGTACGTGATGGCGGGTTCTGCTCACACCCGGCCAACCTTGGAGTCGTTGCTGCATCGTCGCTAGCGTAA
>SYEA01000045.1 GCA_005800965.1 Actinomycetota bacterium
GAATTTACTCTCGAGCGGTATTGCCCGCATCGAAAAGCAGACCTCTCCACGTTTGGTGCACTTGAGGGGGACGAAATCGTCTGCACTCTGCACGGATGGCGTTTCCGCACCAGCAATGGCCGCTGCGTAACCGCTAACGATCGTCAACTTCAGATTCGCCGCACCACGTAACTGAATTCGTAGGTACCCGCGGCAACTTCGTAACGCGGGTCAACATCGGGGCCGCAACTTGCCGTGCCGAGCCCACGATGGGCTACATCGAGGTGTACCACGAGATGTTTGCTGCGTTCTAGTTGCGTCACATCGAGTGCTTCGAACAGCTGTAGCGGTGTGTAGTGCACTGCGCTGAAGTGCAAGGTGGCAGGTGACAGCGCATCGATTCGCAGCGTGCGATCTTGAGCGACGAACTCGATCCACTCACAATCGGTGCGCAATCCAAATTCTTGCGGCACGACGTAGGGCAACTCATCTGGTTCACGCGCCCACACGTCGCGCATCGCACTGGCGTTGCGGTCTGGGTAATTTTCGTGCGGCCCACGACCGAACCATCGCACATGTGTAAAGTGCTGTGAGAGGGAAAACCGCACGCCTACCCGCGGCAAACCAGTGAGTGGCTCAGGCACCACCACGCGATGGTGGTACACCACACTCGAGTCGGACTGCACCTTGCGTCGCTGCACATGTTGCACACCTTGGGGAATGGTGTCGGCGAGTATCCCCTGACGCGTCCAGCGAGCAAGTGCTCGACCGCCGATGTGATGAGCCTCACCAAAACCAGGCATCACCTTGTAGCCGTCGTTGTCGATGGTGGCCCGCATGAGTGCCAGCCGGATCGGTGCGGAAAAATCGCTGTCGGCAGGCAGCTGGTGAGTTGACGCACCAGTGGCGACATCGGTATCAACAGCGGTGTCAACAAAGTTGTTTTTTGACTGTGGCACTCGTACTTCAATTTCATCCCAGGCCACCAGATGCCCTGCTGGTGCGTACGCCGTTTCCGTGCGTTGCGTCCACCGAAACTGCACGGTGATGGTCTCGCTGGGCTTCGCGGCCTCAATTGCTGCCATCGCAGTAGAAGACATATTGCAGGTGGCTTGCTGCAATGCAGGCACGTCAATATCAACTGCTTCTTCGTGCACCGTGGTGCCAGCCACCAACACGCTGAGTGTGCCGCGCAACGCACAAAGGCCAACGTGCGACTGTCGATTGTGCACCACAAACTGAGTCGTACCACTTGCTGTCACAGCAACTGGTCGATACGCCCACGCCAACTCGCGCATCACCGGGTGCGGCGTGAGGTCAGGTGCATTCACACCATCCGCTACAAAATTGCCATCGTTGGGTGTGTCACCGAACTGGCCGCCATAGGCGTAACGCCAGTTGGCACTCTTACTGCGACCTTTGCCTTTGTTTTGGACTTTGCCGCTGTCTTTGCCCGTGATATCAACACTTTGGCGTAGGCCATGATCTTTCCATTCCCAAACGAATCCACCAGCCAGCAGTGGTTCACTTTCAACAGCAGCCCAATAGTCGGCGAGTGAACCGTTGGAGTTGCCCATCGCGTGGCTGTATTCGCACATCACCAGCGGGCGATCGGCACCGCTACGGGCGTACTCCACGATGGCTTGAATCGACGGATACATCGGGCACACCACGTCTGTGGCGTAACGTCCGCCGTTGCGCCACACCTCGGTTTCACCATTGCGGGCATGAAAGATCGCGCCTTCGTAATGCAATGGTCGTGTCGGGTCAAGTGAACGAACGAGCGCCGCCAAGGCATCGTGATTGATGCCAAATCCAGACTCGTTGCCCAACGACCAAAAAATTACGCTCGGATGATGACGGTCACGCACCACCATCCGTGCGCCCCGCGCCAACCACGTCGCCAAGAATCGTTCATCATCACATAACGAGGTGTTGTAGGCGTGCGACTCGATGTTTGCTTCACCCACCACGTATAGGCCGTGCTCGTCACACAAATCAAGAAGGACTGGATCATTGGGGTAATGGCTCGTGCGAACTGCATTGCAGTTGTGCCGCTTCATTGCCAGCACATCATCGAGCATGTCGTTGCGGGTCACTGCTTTGCCACGCTCGGGGTGATGATCGTGACGGTTGACGCCACGAATCGTGATGCGTTGGCCATTCACCCGCACTTCCCCCGCCTCAACGCGAACACGCCGAAACCCGGTGACGAGCGAGGTGAATTCTCGCTGGGCGAGGCCTCGCTGAATCAACTTGATGATCAATCGATACCGATGTGGGTCTTCAGCCGACCAGGCACGCACATTAGGAATCGAAAACTCGGCAGTGGCGCGGTGACCAGCGAACACATAGCGCTTGGCGTATCGATGTGGCACATCACAGATGACGGGTTCGCAAAGTTTTTTTCCAGACAGCTCTTCGAACCACATCTGAACCGACACCCCAGCAGCTGGCTCACCGATGAACGCCACCTCGGTCGTCACCGTCGCGCTACCGGTTGCCGTGAGGTGGTCGTAGTCGACACTGCATTCCACCGAACGCACATGGACAGGCGAACGCGCTTCGATGAACACTGAGCGATGTAGGCCAGCCATCCACCATTGATCTTGGTCTTCGACATAACTCTGGGCGCTGTATCGCACCACCACGACGGCGACTTCGTTGTCGCCCGCGCGCACCAGATGGGTCACGTCGTATTCACTGGCCAAACGGTTGTCGGTGCCGTAGCCAGCGAACTTGCCGTTGACATACAGCATGTGCACACTGTCGGCTGCCCCCAGGTGAAGCACCACTTGCTGTTTTAGCCAGGTGGCAGGAACAGAAACTGTTCGGCGATAAATGCCGGTCGGGTTATTGATAGGTAGACACGGCGGAGGACCATCGAACGGCATGTCGATGTTGGTGTAGTGCGGCAAATCGCCGACGTCTTGCAGGGTCCAGTTGCCTGGCACTGCGACATGATGCCATCGTTTGCCAAGCGCCGCACTACGGCCACGCAAGTCGGATTCAGCGACGGCATCAGGCCCGCGCACAAGCAGCAGCCGCCACACCCCATCCAACATTTTGCGGCGGTGTGCGCGCCCCACTCGCACATCTTCAAGCGAGTTGCTGATGACGAGCGGTGGCCGCATCGAGAGGCGTTGTAATTCCACCACTGCAGGGTCGGCCCACGGTGCGAAACGGCTGTTCGCCAACATGTGCACATTCTTGCTGACAAATCGGATAGTGACCGTGGCACTCATCAACTTCGGTAGCCTTGCCCAAGGTACTTACGTGACAGATCAACACCATGACACCGATGCAGGTCTCTTGGCAGGGGTTGACTTGGCCGCCTTTTGGGAAACGCTCAAACTGCGTTGGTGGGTCATCCCGGTCGTCGTCAGCCTCGCTGTGGGGTTTTTGTGGGCTCAGGCGTCAGACCTGAGCACCGAACCATCGGCGTATTACATAACTCGCACCTACGAAGCCCGCGATTCCACCGCTGTATTGGCCAGTGTGGGCATCGACCCCGTGTCGGTGCGCGCGTTTCCGGATGCCAACAACCAATTGTTGGTGTTGCAAAGTGCAGCAGTTCGTGATGAGATTTCCGCCGAGCTCGGTCGAGATGTCGTCGTAACAGTGACACGTAGTCGACCCACATTCACCTTGGTCGACACTCTAGAAAGTGATGGCCAGAGTTCATTTGTCTTCACTAGTGCCGGGGTGCCGACGTATTCATTTGGTTGCACTGAACCCGTGAAGGCCGACTGCGAACGAGCGATTGCGGCCTATGTCACTAAGACGGTCGAAATTCGCCGCGACGCACTTACCGCAGGGCTTAATGACCTGCGCGCCGTGCTTGCCCAAGTGCAGCGCACGGCCCCCGACGACAGCATCGCTGCAAAACTGGCGGCGATTGATGTATTGATCGAGCGCGCCGACACGCCGCTTTTGGAAATCTCACGATTCGAAGAAGCAATCGGCGCAACACTCACCAGCGTCAGGCGGCCCACCTACACCTTCGGTCTGGCTGCCGGGCTGCTCGTTGCGTTGCTCGTTTTACTACAACTCACCTATAGCGATAGTCGTATTCGTACTGCCCGACAGCTCACGCGCATCGCCGGTTTGACTCGACTGCTTGGGCACGTGCGTGCTGCGCCCGAAACTGTTCGTGACCGCCGTGCGTCGATAGCGGTGCACCAGGCGCTCCAGCAATCTTCGGCCTCCACTATTCGCTACATCCCGCTGCGCAGCGCCTTGGCTGACACCACTGCTGTGCAGCGAGTTGCGGACATGAGCCAAGCTCCATTCAGCGTGACGGCACCGTTCAGTGAATTGACCGTGTCAGAGCTAACGACGGGGAACCCCAGTGAACTGGATGTCATCGTGGTGCAACGCAACCGAGACCTACGCACAGATGTAGTGGAAGTATTGGCGGCCCTGGATCGCACCGGCCGCTCAGTGGCGGGCGTTCTGCTCGTTAACTGAGTTGTCTACTGCCTAGTTCGCTACAGACTCAACTGATTCATCTGCTCGTGTAGCCGAACCAGCAAACAACACAGCAACCAGCATCGCCCACAAAAAATGTGACCCGATAAAAAATGATTCCTGTGTTGCTGCGGCGAGCACGAAACCAATCACCAAAAATCGTGGTGTTGCTACGCGTACATCGGCAAGCTGATCGAGACTGCGCACACCAAAGACCACCACACCAAAAAACAAGACGCCCGCCAGCACACCACCACCCAGCAATAGATCGTGATACCCGTTGTGCGACCATTCGGTATCAATAGCTGCCCACCACACCCCTACACGATCAAAGTCCAGTGTTCGTCGGGCGGCCATCCAACCCCAGCCCTGCCATGGCTTTACGAGAAAGCCGGCCCAGTTTTGGGCCCACAAACCACCGCGTGAATTGAACGTGGCAGTCTCACCAGACACCGATGCCAGCCCGGCGACGGTGCGCAACGCCATGAATACCACAACCGCAGAGATCGTCATCGCAATTGGTGCAGCCACGTTGTGCCAACGACTGGCTACGGAAATGTGCTGAGTAATCAGACGTATAAGCAACCACAACACCAAGGCACCGCTCGCCACACCTAAGGCCAACGGCGAAGTGCGCGACTGGGCTCGCCACAAAACGAGTACAGCCACACCAGCGAGTGCAACACCAGCAGCAAGAACTGCCACATCGTTCGTGCGGCGGCGCATCGTGGTGAATACCATCCCGATGAATGCCAACAACGCCATTGCGGCAACGGGCGCCAACGAGTTGCGGTTGTAGTAGATACCAATCCAATAATCGTCTTGCGCATCAACGGCGAGTTGCCAATCACGTTGAATCGCTAGTAACGACATCGCTAACCCAAGTGCCATGGCAGCAGCAACGATTCGCCACAAGTCGCGCATCGCAAAACGTGTGGCGAGATACAAACCAAAACCCGTGGTAGTAGCCAGTGCAATGAACTCAGACACCGAGTGTCGCGCAAAGGTCGACCATACGACACTCGCCCCCAGCCATGCCAACAATCCCATGAGCATCCACATCCGTGGCTCTCGCACCTTGCGCTCGGTAACCGATCGGAACCACAACAAACAACCTGGCATTTGCACCAAAACGAATGTTGCAAAATACGCCTGACCAATTGCCGGTAGCGCAATGAACTGTTGGTACTCTCCACTTTCGCTCCAGAGTCGATACACGGGGCCTTGCGTGAGGGCAAACAGCGCCAACGCCGCATACGCCAGTTCTGCGCGCTTCCACGCACCGACTAATGACTGTTGAAGACTTCCCATTGAGGTTCAATCTATTCTTCGGATGGGTAGTGACACGGGGCAACTAGCCTGATATTGGTGTTTGACTGCTTGGTGTCGTTCGATGATTGAACAGTTCCCCATCATCATTAATGTTCGTGACAGGCTCTCACCACTCCTGCTGCTGCTGGAGTGGCTCGAGTCTGTAGGGCAACGAGAAATATGGCTCTGTGATAACGCCAGCACGTACCCCCCACTGGTCGAATTTCTCCAATCCACTCGACACCATGTCCTGCTCACCAAGTCCAATTTGGGCCATCGAGCGCCGTGGCTGAGTGGGTTGGTTCCCGAGGTCGGCAATGGTCGATTCTTCGTTGTCACCGACCCCGACGTGGTACCTGCGCAAGAGTGTCCCACTGATGTGCTGCAATTCTTCAAACAGTCACTGCAGCAGCACCCAGAAATCAACAAAATCGGGTTCTCCTTAAAAATTGACGACCTTCCCGATCACTTCAAACACAAAGACAGCGTTATCGCGTGGGAGAGTCAGTTCTGGACGATTCCCGCATTTGACGCGTTCTACCGGGCACCAATTGACACCACATTTGCCATGTACCCACCCGGACTCGGCCATGGCCCACATCATCTTCGCTCAGCACCTCCCTATGAAGCGCGCCATCTACCCTGGTACCAAAATTCATCCGAACCGACGCAGGAAGATCTCTACTACGCGCGTCATTCCGATTCCCAAATCACCAATTGGAACGACGATCGAATTCCAGCAAATGTCCGCGCAACGTTGCGCATCCAGAAAATATCCCAAACACCCGATCAGGAGGGGCCTCCCACATGAGCGCGCCGGCAATTCGAGTTGAAGGTTTATGGAAAAATTTTCGTGTCTATCACGAGCGAAACCGCAATATCAAGGCAACGGTATTAAGCGGACGACGGGCTCGATTCGAAGAATTTTGGGCGCTCCGCGACGTGGGCTTCACCGTGAATCATGGAGCAACAGTTGGGGTGATCGGCTCGAATGGATCAGGTAAAACCACCCTATTGAAGTGCCTAACGGGAATCTATGAACCGGAGCGCGGAGCCGTGCATATCGACGGCAATATTGCTGCACTGCTTGAACTTGGCGCTGGATTTCATCCCGAACTCTCGGGCGCAGAAAACATCTACCTCAATGGCTCCATTATGGGAATGTCAAAGAAAGAAATCGATGCGAAGTTTGACAGCATCGTCGAGTTCGCGGGCCTCGAGCAATTTATCGATACACCAGTGAAGAACTTTTCGTCCGGTATGGTCGTGCGACTTGGTTTCTCGATAGCAACGCATGTGGAGCCAGAGGTCCTACTGATTGACGAGATTCTCGCCGTTGGTGACCAGGCGTTTCAACGCAAAAGCACGGAGAAAATCGAGCAGTTTCGCCGCGAGGGCCGCACCATTCTGGTGGTGAGTCACTCACTGGGACTCGTTCAACAACTTTGCGACACCGTCGTGTGGTTGGAAAAGGGTCAACTCAAGATGACCGGGCCCGCAGCAGACGTCATCGCGGCCTATACCGGTACGACGTACGGCAACTTTGCCCGCGAAGATGCAAGTTCAAAAACCCGATGGGGCACGGGTGACGCACAATTTTCCACGATCACCACGCACAACTCTGACGGCCAACCAGTCACAACTCTTCGCTCCGGTGACTCCCTGCGCATCCATATAGAAATCAACTCTCATCTGCGCATCGAGTCACCTGTAGTCCGCATACAGATGGAAACCGCCTCGGGTGAACTGGTTTGGTCTACGACTACCCAGCGTGGGGCCGCAACCTTGCGAGTTCTGGATGGCCCAGCAACAGCAGAACTCGCAATTCCATCTTTGCCGTTGGCAGAAGGAACGTACTACCTCAGCGCTGCCATAACCGATGCCACCGGCAACACCGAGTTTGACCACTGCCAGCACTGGGTAAAAATCCACGTAGTTGACGGGCCGATAGGCGATGGTGGCGTCGTTGCTATTCCCTCCGGGTGGTCGATTGGTCGCCAACGAACGTAGTGGCTGTCAGCTACAGCTCTTCAGCAATACGACGCGAATAGCGACCGAACACGACCAGGCCCAGTGTCAACGAAAGCACGGACACCACGATGAGGACGGCCATGTCAGAGAGTGCTGGACCGCGACCATCAAACGTTACATTCCGAAACGAACGGATGAACGCCGTAGATGGATTCCAGTGATAGATCGAATACCAGAAACCAGAAACCTTTTCTTCAACTCGTGCTGGGTCATAGATGACAGGAGTAGAAAAAAACCAAATTTGACTCACAATCGTCCATAGATACTTCAGATCGCGAAAGAACACCGCACCAATCGCAAGAACAAGCGCAAGTCCTGATGTGAACATGGCAAGTAGTGCCATAAGCAGGAGCAGTACAGGCAGCCATGGCAACAATGGGCTCCCGAAAATGAGAAGAACGATGCACAACAGTGACATCTCGATGCTGAATTGCACCAGACTAAACAGAACCTCCGAAAACACGAGCGTTTCTCTTGCGAATCGCACTTTTCGAACCAGCGCCGCATTGGCAACAAGAGACTGCAAACCCAAACCACAAATAAGGTTGATGAAACCCCACGGCAGGATGCCACTCAAGAGATAGAGGCTATAAATCTTGATTCCCGAAGGATCACCCACCCGCGCTTGCACTCCAAAAATAGACCCAAACACCACCGTGTAAATCAGCATTTGTGATAGTGGGTTGAGCATCGACCAACCCCAACCAAGAACTGATCGGCGATACTTCGTGCGAAGTTCACGAAGAGTCAAATTCCACAGCAAACCCCGTGACGCAAGGATGTTTTTGACTTGCTGCATTATGACCAACGGTATCAGCGCTACGACATTCGCTCCGATTCGCTGCCGACTGGTACGACCCTAGACTCGTTATGGGATGTCTTTAGATCCACGAACCCACGGCACATCACTGCCGTCGACACCCTCTGAGCGCAAAATTCGCGACCTAAACCCGTCGGTTGAGGCCGAGCTCCGACTACAACTCATGCAATTGCGTGATCATGCGATAGGAACCACGGCACAAGTCGGAGAGCTCCGCGCACGACTTCAGGAAAAAGAGGTGGAGCTTCAAGAAAAAGAGGTGGAGCTCGAAAAAAAGAACGCTCGAATTAGCCACTTGCGCAAAAATCTTGACCAACAAGAGGCGAGACTACGAGCAACCTTCACCTGGCGAGTTGGAAACTTCTTCATGCTGCCAATTCGAATTCTCCGTCGCCTTTTGCGTGGCTCATGACCGACGGGATAGCGCAGCACAAATCGCGATTCAGCATCATCACTCCGGTCTTCAATCCTTCGCGAGAAGCGTTCGAGGAATGC
>SYEA01000004.1 GCA_005800965.1 Actinomycetota bacterium
GTTCGTCGGCAAAAATAATGTCGGGTTGGCTGGCCAGCGCTCGGGCGATGGCCACACGCTGTTGTTGCCCACCAGAAAGTTCGCTGGGCCGGTGCTTCAGGCGATCACGTAGCGAGATGGTCTCAATCACACCGTCAATCCAGGTGCGGTCGCCCTTGCTGCGCCCGAGGGTGAGTGGCAACATGATGTTTTCTTCGGCACTGAGTGTGGGAATCAGGTTGAACGCCTGAAAAATGAAACCAACTTTTTTGCGGCGCAACTCGGTGAGCTGTTTGTCGTTCAGCGACGAAAGATCAGTGTCGCTGATGAACACATTGCCCGTGGTGAGCGAATCGAGCCCGGCTACGCAGTGCATGAGTGTGGACTTGCCCGAGCCACTTGGGCCCATGATTGCGGTGAACTTGCCTTTTTCGAAACTTACGTCAACACTGTCGAGGGCACGAACTTCGCTGTCGCCCGAACCGTAGATCTTGCTGGCCCCGACGGCACGCGCCGCAATGTTCAAAGAGTTGGTGAGTGATGGTGCAGGAAGTGTGGTCACGCCTTCAGGCTATTGCTGCGGACGAATATCGAGATTGAAGCGCGCGACGAACTCGTCGTAGTACGCCTCGTCATCGAGATGACGCCCGAATGACACCCACTCTTCATCGGTCATTGCTGCGCGCGCGGCCAACAGCTCGCTAGCACCCCACGAGCAATGCCAACGCAGTCGCGGTGAGGAAGTAGTCGCTGCCTCCAAAATGGTGGCAGCGGCCTCTTCGGCTGGTGTGGCATTGGTGATGCCAGCGGCGTAGAAAGAAAACAGGCGGCGGTAATGCGCGTCGTAGGCCCCCGATTGGTTTGGCGCGTCGATGTTTTTAGAAAAAATCGAACTACGCGTGATGCCCGGCTCAACAATCGCCACACGAATGCCGAACGGCGCTACTTCGTGGGCAAGGCCTTCGCTCATGCCTTCTACTGCCCATTTCGAAACGTAATACGGCGATTGAGCAATGGCGGTGATTTTGCCGACCACCGACGACACGTTGACGATCGCACCGCTGCCGCGCTTGCGCATCTGCGGCAGCACTGCTTGGATGCAACGCACCGAGCCGTTGTGGTTGATGTTGAAGACTTCGGTGTAGGTGTCAACCGGACACTCTTCGGTTACGGCATTGCCGCCGACACCGGCATTGTTGACGAGCACATTGACTTGGTTGGTGGCTGCATAAATTTGGGCAAAACCCTTGGTCACCGAGGCAGAGTCGGCAACATCCATTTCCACCAGAGTGATGCGATCAGCCAGGCTCAGGCTGGTTGCTTTGGCCAGGAGCTTGTCGGCTTTTTCCAGCCCGCGAACCGTGCCAAAGACGTGGTATCCCGCTTGGGCAAAAGCCAGTGTGGTGGCGCGCCCGATGCCCGAATTAGCACCGGTCACCACTGCTGTTTGAGCGCCCACGGGCTAAACGGTACTTGTTTGACGGTATCTAAGGCTTGCCCGAAAACTTGTTCAGGATCTCGTTACAGGTACGGCGTATCCTGCCGTTAGATGTTTGTGGCTTCTAGACGGGTCTTGGGCGCGCTGCTTTGCTCGGTATTGCTGGTGGTTCTGGTGCCGGTGTCGTCAGCCGGGGCCAATGGCGGCGCTCTGCAAGCGTCGACGGCACCGAGTGGCGAGTACATCGTTATTTTGAAAGATTCGGCCAGCGTCGCTGCAAAGGTGAACAAAGAAGCATCCCTCGGCAACGACGTCAATGATGTGTTCGCCAGCAAGGTCAAAGGCTTCGTCGCTGAACTTGACCCAGCCGATGTGCGGCGACTGAAGAGTGATCCGCAAGTGCTCATCGTTGAGCCCAACTCAGTGATGAGCATCATCGACACTCAAGAGCCGTCTACTACGTCGTCGTCTACTACGTCTTCGTCTACCACTTCTGCTCCGAGCAGCACGACGAGCACTATCGCACCGGCGCAATCGCTAGACGATCTAGAAGTCGGTAATGCGATTCCCAACGAATACATCGTGACCTTGAACAACGGCGTGGGCGCCACGGCATTTGCTGCGGCTCAGGCCGACGGAGGTGCCGACATTCTCGGCATCGTTGCTTCGGCAATCAACGGTTTTGGTGCCCGACTTGATAAGGCACAACTTGCGTCGCTGGCGAGCGACCCGAACGTGGAATACATCGAAGAAAACACCGTGGTGGGTATCACGGGCGATCAGGCCAACCCTCCGTCGTGGGGTTTGGATCGCATTGATCAGCGCTCACGAACTCTCAACCAGAACTATTCCTACAACTACACAGGTGCAGGCGTCAACGCCTACATCATCGACACAGGCGTACGTAGCGACCATCGCGATTTTGGCGGGCGCGTCGTGGCGGGAACCACGCGGGTCAGCGACGGGCGAGGCAGCGAAGACTGCAACGGCCACGGCACCCATGTGGCCGGCACAGTTGCAGGGCAAACCTACGGAGTCGCCAAGGCGGCGCAAATCGTGCCGATTCGTGTGCTTGGGTGCACCGGTCGCGGCAGCATGTTCAATGTCATCACCGGCATCGACTGGATGATTGAGCATCATCTTGTGGGCGTTCCTGCGGTTGCCAATCTCAGTCTTGGTGGCGGTCGAAACAGTTCCGTCAACCAAGCAGTCGCCAATGCCGTGCGCGATGGCATAACCGTCGTGGTCGCCGCTGGCAATAGCAACCGTGATGCTTCAACATTTTCTCCAGCATCCGAGCCATTGGTCATCACGGTTGGCGCCACGATGTCCACCGATGGTCGCGCCTCGTATTCAAACTTCGGGCCACTACTTGACATTTTTGCCCCCGGCTCGGGGATCACCTCGGCGTTTCACCGCTCGTCAACCGAGGCCCGCTCGCTGTCGGGCACCTCAATGGCGGCTCCGCATGTGGCTGGCGCCGCAGCGCTGCTACTTGAAGAAAATCCAGCGCGCACACCCGCCCAAGTGACGGAAGAACTCGCTGCATATGCCACCCCCGACCTGGTGACCAACCCGGGTGTGGGTTCGGTTAATCGTTTGCTGTATACCCACGCTCGCTGGACGCCCCCAACACCCGAGGCACCGAGTGCTCCGCAGTCACTAGTCGCAGTTGGAGGTGTCGGTCAGGCAACTCTCTCGTGGGTCGCGCCAACCCAAACGGGCTCCGGGAGCATCACCGACTATCTCATCGAGTTTTCTTCCACCAACGGCTCGTCTTGGGCCACGTTCGCCGACGGGGTCACGACCGCCACCACAGCGGTGGTGACGAGCCTGACCAATGGAGTTACTTATTCATTTCGCATAACTGCGGTCAATGCCACCGGCAACAGCCCAGCCAGCGAGGTTGCGCGGGCAGTCGTTGGTGTGCCAACGGCGCCGACGGGCTTGGTGGCCACTGCTGGTGCTGCGCAAGTTACCTTGCGCTGGACCGCGCCGACCGCCAACGGTGGCTCGGCGATCACTGATTACATCGTGGAATTTTCCACCGATAGCGGCACTGACTGGTCAACCTTCGACGACGGTGTGTCCACTGCATTGACTGCCACGGTCACGGGGCTTGCGAACGGAGTTACACACACGTTTCGGGTAAGTGCGCTCAATGCCGTTGGCACTAGCGGAGCATCGAGCTCGACCGCAGCGGTGCCGTGGCAAGTCAATGCGCCAAGTTCTCCTCGAGAACTCATCATCACGACAGTCATGGCGACGTCGATTGCGCTTGAGTGGCGGATTCCCACCACGGATGGCGGCGGCTTCATCACTGGTTATGTAGTGGAACAGTCATCTGACGGTGTTGTTTGGTCAACAGCACGCCTTACCGGCCTTGGTGGGCGAGCCGGGGGCGTATGGTTTGCCACGGCATACGACCTGGTGTCAGGGGCCGAGTACCGCTTCCGTGTTCGCGCTACGAATTCCGCTGGCAACTCCGAACCATCGAATATCACGTCGCCACGAGCCCCGGGAATTGCGAGTGAGCCCGAAGATGTGCGGGCCGTTGAAGCACGTACACGCAGCATCATGTTGCGCTGGGAGAGACCGCTCTCTGACGGTGGCAATGCCATTCGGGGATACACCATCGAGTATTCGGTCGATGCTGGCACCTCATGGACAACATGGCCGCTGAACACGGGTGTTGAGGGTTGCGTATGTCAATACATGTCGCGCACGGTTACTGATCTGACCGACGGACTGCCACATATCTTCCGCGTGAGGGCGTATAACTCCGTTGGTACTGGTCCGGCCTCTGAAGCAACAGACCCACTCACGCCTCTTACACCTGCTGTCGCGGGCCAACCCACCAATGTGGTGGGCACGGCGACACCTGCTGTCGTCGAGCTCGACTGGGATGGCCCAGCCAGTGATGGTGGGGCACCGATCACTGACTACGTCGTGGAGTATTCCACCGACGGGGCTGCTTCGTGGACCATTTTTGCCGACGGAACGAGCACCGCGACCTTTGCCAACCTGCGCGGGCTTGCAGCTGGTGTCACTCACATCTTCCGTGTCAGTGCGGTCAACTCAGCGGGTCGCAGCGCACCGTCAACCGTGTCTGGTGGGGTCGTGCCAATGGCTGCGTTGGTCAACGACGCTTTCAGCGGTGCAATACCAATCGTGTGCGAAAGCGAGTGTCTGGCAGGCGCTTTGGTGCGGGCGACAAGCTCGACACGATCGGCCACGCGTGAACCTGGTGAGCCGAGCCACGGGGGCTACGGAGGCACTGCTTCTCTTTGGTATTCATTCAGACTCGCTCGTACGGGCACCGTGGTAATCGACACTCAAGGCAGCAATTTCGACACGTTGCTCGGTGTGTACACCGGGTCGGTCGTCAATGCGCTCACCACTGTGATTGCCAACGATGACGCCAGTGGCGGCAACTGGAGCCGAGTCGAATTGGCACCAGTGGTCGGCACCACGTACTGGGTCGCCGTAGACGGCTACGGCGGTCGCACGGGTAGCACCGTGTTGAACTGGCGCTTTTCCGAAGCAGCACCCGCTACAAAACCAGATGCACCGCGCAACGTGCGCGCCGTTGCTGGTAACACTCGTGCCACGGTGTATTGGTCGACGCCAGAAAGTAATGGCGGTGCTGCAATTACGGCCTATACCGCCACAGCCTCGCCAGGTGGCCGCACCTGCATCACTACGGGTGCCCTCACTTGCGAGATCACTGGGCTCACCAACGGAACTGCTTACACCTTCGTGGTTGCGGCTACGAATAGCGCAGGCACAGGTGACCCTTCGTCAGCATCTGACCCCGTCACGCCGCGCAGTGAGCCCACTGAGGGTGTCACCACGCTTTCGTGGGGCCTTGATCGCATCGACCAGCGGAACTTGCCACTAGATCTTCGGTACACCCGAACACAATCTGGTGCTGGTGTATCCGTGTACGTGATCGACACCGGTGTGCGTTCAACCCATAGCGAACTGGTGGGTCGCGTTGCCACAGGGTTCTCGACCATCAGTGATGGAAACGGGTCGCAAGATTGTCACGGTCACGGCACGCATGTGGCTGGAACTGTCGCTGGTACCAATTATGGCGTTGCTCCTGCGGCGCTCATCGTGCCGGTTCGGGTCTTGAGTTGCAGTGGTTCTGCCAGCACCTCTGACATCATCGCGGGCATCGACTGGATTATTACCCACCATCAAGCCGGTGTACCTGCCGTGGCCAACATGAGCCTGGGTGGATCGCGTTCTGCGGCCCTCGATCTGGCTGTTGCGCGCGGTGTGGCAGACGGCGTGTCGTTCGTGGTTGCTGCCGGCAACTCCAACCTGAATGCATGTCAGGTGTCGCCAGCCGGTGAGCCGTTGGCCATCACGGTCGGCTCCATCACATCAACGGATGAGCGTTCGTCGTTTTCCAACTTTGGAACCTGCTTGGATGTGTTTGCGCCCGGATCGAATATCGTTTCGGCTGGTAACACCAACGACAGCGCGACGCGCACGCTCTCGGGCACATCCATGGCTGCTCCGCATGTGGCGGGTGTGGCTGCACTGGCGCTCGGGCAGGACCCAGCCCTGACCCCTGCTGGTGTTGCGGCAGCAATTGCGACGTCGTCGACCCGCAATGCGGTCACGAACCCTGGCGAGGGTTCTCTCAATCGACTGGTGTACTCGCTGCTGACACCGGTGCCAAGTGCCGAGGACGTGACTCCGCCTACAACAACTCCGCCTACAACAACTCCGCCTACAACAACTCCGCCATCCGATGATGATGGTGGCGACAGTGGTCCGGCACCGACTGTGCCGACGACTGTGCCGACGACTGTGCCGACAACCGTGCCGACAACCGTGCCGACGACCGTGCCGACGACTGTGCCCACAACCGTGTCGCCAACCCGTTCGCAAATGCCGGCTCCAGGCGTTCGCCCAGCAGTCGGTAGTGCGATACCGAGATTGCCTGCGAGTGTGCGTGAGTTCGTGCCATTGGTCCGATTGGTCGGTAGCACCATGCGTGTGGCTCTGACCGCACCAACGGGTGCACTCGTGCACGTGTATCACAATGGCGCACTTGTACGGTCGGTGACTGCTGAACAAGCAAAAAATCTGACGATGGTTGCAAATGGTGCTGCCGTGAGCGAAATGCAATTTGTCGTAGTTACTCGAACTGGCGAAGTATCGGCGTCACCTGCGCCCACCAGCACAACAGCAACTGGTCCCAACGCGAAGCCAGACTCGAAAGCCCAAGCAGCGAAAGCCAAAGCAGCGAAAGCCAAAGCAGCCCTGCGCTCCACGAATGACAACGTAAAGACCAAGTAGCCAATCTGGCGTGTATTTTTGGCACGACTCCGACGGCTGATGTCGCAGGGTCTACGGTGAGAGACGATGAAACCACCAATCACCACACTTGGCCAACTGAAAGCTTCAGGCTGGGTCTCGCGCTCAGTCAAAGAAGAAATTCGCAGCAACGCCGTGCAGCGCATTCGTGCCAACGAGCCGCTTACGGCCAGCATTCTTGGCTACGACGACACGGTCATGCCACAGTTGCAAAATGCACTGCTTGCCGGCCACGACATCGTCTTTCTTGGTGAGCGCGGCCAAGGTAAAACACGAATCATTCGTTCGCTTACTGGTCTGCTCGACGAGTGGATGCCGATAGTTGCTGGAAGTGAAATCAATGACGACCCGTTTGCACCAGTTTCACGTCATGCCCGTGACCTGATTGCCGAGCAGGGTGACACCACACCAATCGCCTGGGTGCATCGTGATGATCGGTACGGTGAAAAACTTGCCACGCCTGACACATCGATTGCTGATCTGATTGGCGAAGTCGACCCAATCAAAGTGGCCGAGGGCAGATATTTGAGCGACGAGCTCACCCTGCATTACGGGTTGGTGCCGCGCACCAACCGTGGCATTTTTGCCATCAACGAATTGCCTGACCTCTCTGAACGAATTCAGGTAGGTCTGCTTAATGTGCTCGAAGAACGTGACGTGCAGGTGCGTGGCTACAAGATTCGTCTACCGCTTGATGTGTTGCTGGTTGCATCGGCAAACCCGGAGGACTACACCAATCGTGGTCGCATCATCACACCGCTAAAAGACCGCTTCGGAAGCCAAATTCGCACCCACTATCCACTTGATGTGGCCACCGAGATGCAGATTGTTCGCCAAGAGGCACGCCCGGCCACAATCGGCGACGTGCGGGTGCATTATCCCGCATTCATGGAAGAAATCGTGGCGCAGATAAGTCACTTGGCTCGCGCGAATGCCAATGTGAGTCAGCGCAGCGGTGTGAGCGTGCGAGTGTCAGTGAGCAACCACGAGTTGCTGGCTGCCAATGCCGTGCGACGGGGCCTGCGAGCTGGTGAAACTACGGTGGCGCCGCGCGTAAGTGATCTTGAGGCGCTCGTGGCCTCAACCGCCGGCAAGATCGAGATAGAGAGCGTTGACGACGGTCGCGAGGGAGCAGTATTCGAACAAATTCTGCGTGGGGCCGTGCTGCAGGTGTACAAGCGCCGGGTTTCAGGGGACAAGACCAAGGAACTCATTACCGCATTCGAATCCGGCACGGTGGTGAGCACGGGCGAAGACGTGTCGTCTAGTGAGTTGTTCGGCTTTGCCCAGAAGGTGCCTGAGTTGCAACAGCTTGCACTGTCGTTGTTGGATGGCAATGAGTCGCCATCATCCGTGGCAAGTGCCGTGGAATTCGTGTTGGAAGGCCTTCACCTTGCCAAGCGATTAAACAAAGACTCGGCTGGCGCTCGAGCCACCTATCGTTCGCGCACCACTGCTGTGTGACGCGGTCTTTATAGATAATCGGCTTAGACGGCGAAGGGCGTGCGAGTCCAGTGTTCGTCGGTGTCATTGCGATAGGTAGTTGGCGCGATACCTACCAACCGTGAAGCATGCACGGGTTGGTCAAACCCGCGGAGAGGGAAATAACCGATTGGTTCTGCAGTGATTCCTTCGGGCAGGTGCACTGCTTGTTCGGTGGGCAAGAGAATGCCGTAGTTGGCTGCTTCGTCGCACAACCTTGATGCCATATTCGGAGCATCACCGATGTAGTCCTCACCTTCAAACAAGATGATGTCGCCCGAGGTGATGCCAATACGTAGGCGCAATTCACCGAGACGCTCGGCAAAGCGCCGCTGCAATTCGAGCGAAAAAATCACTCCCGCATTCTGGTCAACGGCAATCGCCATAAAGCCGTCCCCAAGAAACTTGTCGATTCGCACACCCACCTCGGACGCAAGGTCGCGGGAGACCTCACGGAAGTCTTTGAGCATCGCTTTGGCCTGCTCGTCGTCTGTGCGCTGAATAAACGACGTGAAGCCAGAAAGGTCGACGAAAATGATCGTGCGTGGGTAACGCATCGTGCCCTCAATGCTACGGTTCGCTCATGGCTCTTCGTTTTCAGTATTCACGCTGGGATGGCACGCAACGCGGCTTTGACCTCGACGCTGATGCCTTAATGGCCGAAATATCTGACGAGCTCATCCACCATGGCGATGCCAATGCTGCGCTGCGTCGCCTCATGCAACAGGGCATGCAAGACCGCAATGGTCGCAATGTGGAAGGCCTGCGCGAGACCCTGGAGCGTCTACGTGCCAAGCGCCAAGAAATACGCGAGCGAGGCAATTTGGGACACGAGTTTGATGATGTGGCGCGTGAACTTGCCGACATCGTGGATGAAGAGCGACTCGCCGTCGACTCGGACGAGCGGGCAGCCAACGACTCTGGCGACACGCGCCGCGCCGAAGTGGCGCGGGAGTCCGCGAGTGAGCGTCGCTTGCGACTCGATCTGTTACCTGATGACTTAGCCCGAAAAATTGAGGCGCTGTCGCACTACGACTTTCAATCACCTGAAGCCCAACAACGCTTCGAGCAACTTGCTACACGTCTGCAAGAACAGTTGGCCCAACGACAGTTTGAACAAATCTCTAGCGCCATGCAAAACATGACTCCTGAAGGTTTAGCGCAGATGAATGAAATGATGAAAGCGCTCAACGAGATGATTGAGCGCCGGCAACGAGGCGAGGATCCACAATTCGACGACTTCATGAAGAAGTTCGGCGATTTTTTCCCAGAGAACCCCACGACCCTTGATGAATTGCTTGCGCTCATCGCCAAACGCATGGCAGCCGCCCAGGCCATTCTCAACTCGATGACGCCCGAGCAGCGCGCCGAGCTGCAAGAGCTCTCTGCCCAGATGCTCGGTGACAATGAGTTGGGCCAACACATGGCGCAACTTGCCGCCAACCTGCAACAGATGTTTCCAGAGATGGGTTGGGGAGACTCTCAACAATTTGGTGGCGATCAGCCAATGCCGTTTGCTGAAGCAATGCAAAGCATGCAAGAGCTCAGCGACCTTGACGACCTTGAGCGGTTTTTGTCGAGTGCCACATCGCCGGCCGCCCTGCAAGAAGTCGATTTGGACAAGGTTCGTCAGTTGCTGGGGGACGTGTCTGCAGAGTCGCTTGAGCGGCTAGCGCGGCTCACTGAAACCCTGCGCGAAGCCGGATTGATTGATCAGAAAGAAGGCCGACTCGAGCTGACCCCCCGTGGGTTGCGCAGTATCGGTAAACAGGCCCTGCGCGACTTGTTTGGCAAACTCGAACGTGACGCTCTCGGCCAGCACCGAATTGAACGAATTGGCACCGGACATGAGCGCGCCCACGAGACCAAGGCGTACGAGTATGGCGACCCGTTCAACTTGGACCTCCAGCAAACGTTGCGCAACACGTTGCGACGACAAGGTGGCGGGCTGCCGCTTCGTCTGTCGCCAGACGACTTTGAAATTGACCAAACCGAACAGGTCACGCGATCGTCGACGGTGCTGATGGTCGACCTGTCGCTCTCTATGCCTATGCGCGACAACTTTTTGCCTGCCAAAAAAGTTGCGACCGCGTTGCACTCCCTGATTACCTCGCAATTTCCCCGTGATTATCTGGGTCTGGTGGGGTTCAGCGAAACGGCTCGGGAACTGCGCCCCGAGCAGCTGCCGGAGGTGTCATGGGACTTCGTTTATGGCACCAATATGCAGCACGGATTTGCCTTGGCTCGTCGGATGTTGGCTCGCCAGAGCGGCACCAAGCAGATCATCATGATCACTGACGGGGAACCCACTGCTCATATCCGCCCTGATGGTGAGGTGTACTTCAGCTATCCGCCGGCCTATGCCACGATCGAGGCCACACTGCGCGAGGTGATGCGCTGCACTCGCGACGACATTCGTATCAACACGTTCATGCTCGACGCCACTGGTGCTTTGCGCAGTTTCATTGAGCAACTGACCGAGATCAACAAAGGTCGGGCATTCTTCACCACGCCAGAAACGTTGGGTGAATATGTGCTCGTCGACTTTTTGGAACACAAGCGACTCTTGCGATCAAGTGGTCGTCGTCGGGCAAGTTGACCGAACAAGTTGACCGAAGGGGGCTCTGACTTGCGCAGACACCCCCTTATCTGCCATAATGACAACGCTGTTATTTAGGCATGGCCAGGAAGAAGGGGTCCGTGAGTCAACGAATTGAAGCGTCGGAAGGTGACGACCGCGCATGGCAAGACCAAGCAAACTGCTTAGGAGTTGACCCCGACCTGTTTTTTCCTGAGCGCGGTGCGTCGACTCGTGAGGCCAAAGAAGTGTGTCGTGGCTGCGAAGTGCGTCAACAGTGTCTGGATTACGCCCTCGCCAATGGTGAAAAGTTCGGTATCTGGGGCGGGCTCTCTGAGCGTGAGCGCCGTCGCCTGCGTCGTCAGCGCGCCCAGGCCAACCGCAGCACGGCCACTGCCTAAACGAGCCTTGGCTGTGCGACAGCACTGCTGGTAGGGTGCGAACATGCCCGGTGGACCAGAAATTTGGATCATTATCGCTCTTGCAGTGGTTCTGTTCGGTGGCTCGCGGCTGCCGAAAATCGCTCGTAACCTCGGTCGCGCTCAAGGCGAACTGAAGAAGGGTTTGTCGGAAGGTAACGCTGCCGTCAGCAAAGACGACAAGCCCGAAGGCAACGCCGCTCCGCAGGCCTAGGCCCTGTTAGACGCTCGTTGCGTCGATGAATTTCACTTTGCGTTGCAGGACCTCAGACAGTAGGCCCTTACGTTCGTTTGCGGCATAGATATTGAGTGATATATCGGCCTTCTTGCCTCGCGGCTTGATAGCGATAATCAGTTCGTCGGCAGTGAGTTTCGTCGACACCGACTTCACGCGCGCGTCGTAGGTGCGATCCAGCCCAATTGCTACGCGAAGCAGCCCTGCCAAGCTGCGCACGATGCGCTGGTCAGCAGTGGAAAGAGCTGCGAATTCGGCATGTTCGCTCTTCGGCGCACCCTTGCGGTGGTAGCGGGCCACCTGCGCAATAATTTCCACTTCACGATCGGTGAGCCCCATAAGTTCGGAGTTGCGAATGAGGTAGTACGCATGCAGGTGGTGTTTGGCATGTGCCACCACCACACCGACGTTGGCCAAGATGGCAGCAAACTCTAGGTATCGCCGCCAGTCGGGTTGAAGCTTTAGTGCTTTTTCGAGATCGTCAAACAACCCGACAGCAAGCTCGGCTACGTGTTGTGAATGTTCGGGGCGATCGTCACAGCGATCGGCAAGTTGTTGCACACTGCGCCGTGCTGCATCGTGGTCTTTATCAACTTCGATGAGGCCTTCACGACGGAGTGTGTCAAGTAGCAATCCTTCGCGCAGGGCATAGTCCGAGAACATCAGTGACTTCAATTCAAAAACATCAACCAACCCCTCCATGATAAGTGCCCCAGCCAAAATGATGTCGGCCCGATTGGGGTCGAGCCCGAATCGTCGTGCCCGATCCTCGATGGTTGGTTCCGACTGCAACTGCGTGACCACAGAATGAATCTCATCACTCGTGAACTCAAATCGGTTCAACGTCTTTGGTTCAGGAATACCTCGGTTGTGCAAAATGAGCCGGGCAATCGTTTCGGCAGTACCCGAGGATGTCGCGACGATTTCAAAACCAAGCTCGAGCACTTCGGGAGCCACCACCGATAATGACGAACGAATGAACGATCTACAACTCGGAATGGCGCTTGGGTGCAGTGTGGTGCTCGAGAAGAATCGATCGGTGAGTCGGACTGCACCCAACTTGAAACTTCGTGCGAACATGACCTCGTCGTCGATTCCGACCACGACTTCGGTTGAACCGCCACCGATATCACAGACGAACATCGGGCGGTCATGGATCCCGATTGCATTCAGCACACCGAGGTGAATGAGTCGTGCCTCTTCGACACCCGAGACCACTTCGATGTCAATTCCAGTTTCCTTGCGTACTCGCTTGATGAATTCGGAACGATTTTTGGCCTCACGCACGGCGCTCGTCGCAACGGCACGAAGTTTGGCATCGTGTGATTTTGCAATCTTTGCCATGCGGGTCAGGCTCTTCACCCCGCGATCAATGGCGTCATCGGAAAGCTCTTTCATATCGCCGCCCCCGTGACCCATGCGCACCACATCTTTTTCGCGTGTTACGACTTCAAAGCCACCAGGCACGGGCTTGGCGACTACGAGGTGGAAGCTGTTGGTTCCGATATCCAACGCCGCCACGAGGTCGCTCATTCGTTCCGACGATAGCGTCTGAAGCCCAGAGGAGCCCCGATGTCTGACGTAACCAAAGAACCACCACGAGCCCATATCCGTATCACCTACACCGGCCCGATCTATCCACACTGGGAAATCGTCGGTGACTACGGTGACCCCGACCTGATTGACGAGTTTGCCCGCCGTGCCTACATGCGCCTGTTGTATGTGCCGATGAAAGACAGCCAGTTTCGCCGCAATCGTGAGCGCGTAAACAAAGACGCTGAGAACGAAGGCGTGAGTGTCGAGTGGTTCCCCGAAGAAGTCAATAACTAGTTGATGTAGTTGCCCGTGTGCTGCGGCGGCGCGGTGAACATCGAGTAAATCGTCAATGACCAAACAGCGAAATCATCAGGGCTGGGCTCCTGCTGACGATGTCGCAGGTTACGGTGCTTTTATCGACGCACGGTTCATCAATCGAGAGTTGAGTTGGCTCGACTTCAACGATCGGGTGTTGTCGCTGGCAACGGGCGCCGAGTTACCCCTGCTCGAACGGGTCAAATTCTTGGCCATTAGTTCGTCGAACTTGGACGAGTTTTATCAGGTACGAGTGGCGGCGCTCCATGACCAGATTGCTGCTGAGGTTTCTGAGACGAGTATCGACGGCAGGACCCCACTGCAACAGCTACGCGAGATTGCCGGACGGGTACAGAAATTTGCAACGCAGCAGGAACGGCTGTTGACTACCGATTTGTTGCCTGCGTTGGCGGCCAATGGTGTGCGCGTTGTGCGCTGGACCAAACTCGGCAAGAAGGCTCGCGAGGCGCTGACGGCTGACTACGAAAGTCGTATTTTTCCGATTCTGACGCCTCTGGCAGTCGATCCGTCGCATCCGTTTCCGTATATATCCAACTTGGCATTGAACTTGGCTGTCACCGTCCGCGATACAGATACTGGCGATCAACGATTTGCACGGGTCAAAGTGCCGCGCAACTTCCCACGCTGTATTCCCGTGCCCGACTCGGACGATTTCATCTTGCTAGAAGACCTCATCGAAGCGCACCTCGATCGCCTGTTTCCCGGTATGGAAATCGTGAGTACATCACGATTTCGGGTAACCCGTAACGCCGACTTGTCGCTGGACGACGAGGATGCCGAGGATCTTCTTGCCGCAGTGGAAATGGAGCTTCGCCGGCGCCGTTTTGGTCGCGCGGTGCGGCTTGAAGTGCAATCCAACATCAGTAAGGCCGACCTCAACATGATGTGCACCGAACTTGAATTGGATCCCGTTGATGTGATTCGTCACGATCACTTCATCGAGTTTTCTGCCCTGATGCAGTTGGCAAATCTGGATAAACCCAAGCTTCGCTTCAAACCATGGACACCAGTGACGGCAGGTCGTCTCGCCGCGGCGCAAGAGGCGGGAAAGTCAATGTTTGACGTGATTCGATCTCGTCAATTGTTGGTGCACCACCCCTATGAATCGTTTGCATCCTCGACGGAGACGTTTGTCGAACAAGCAGCACGTGACCCGAAAGTGTTGTCTATCAAAATGACGTTGTATCGCACCTCAGGCGACAGCCAGATTGCGCGACATTTGATTCGTGCCGCCGAGGCAGGCAAGCAGGTTGCCGTGGTGATGGAATTGAAGGCACGCTTTGATGAAGCCCGCAACGTGAGCTGGGCACGCGAGCTTGAATTGGCGGGCGTTCATGTCAACTATGGGCTCGTGGGTTTAAAGACCCATGCCAAATGCATTCTGGTGGTGCGCGAAGAAGCTGGGACGATTCGTAGATACGTGCACTTGGCGACCGGAAACTACAACTCAGTCACTGCCCGTTCCTACGAAGACATCGGCTTTTTCACCTGTGAAGAAGCCGTCGGTCGTGACGCGACACAACTTTTCAACTACCTCACGGGTTATGGTCGCGAGCCCAAGTACGAGCATCTGCTCGTTGCGCCGCATCAGCTCAAGACCGAGATCATTCGACTCATTGAAAATGAAGCAACGTTTGGCACCGAGGGTCGTATCACCTTGAAACTCAATGCAGTGCAAGACCCACAGGTCATCGAAGCGCTCTACGCCGCCAGTTCGGCGGGCGTAAAAATTGATCTCGTGGTGCGGGGAATTTGTTGCGTTCGGGCGGGCGTGCCTGGCATGTCTGAAAACATCACCGTGCGTTCCGTGTTGGGGCGGTATCTCGAGCATTCACGCATTTATCGGTTTGCCCACGGTTACGAAGGCAGCGAGCCGTTGCACCTCATCGGTTCGGCCGACCTCATGATTCGAAATCTGGCGGGCCGTGTTGAAACATTGGTGCGTCTTACGCACCCCAAGCACCGGGCCTGGCTGGATACGGCACTCGGCTTTTTGCTGGACGATGCCAATGTGCACTATCGCCTGAGTCCCGACAACTCATGGACCCAGGTTGGCGAGCACCACACACCAAACGATGCCCAGCGTCAACTTTTTGAATGGGTTGTGGCAACTCAGTCAAGATAAGCCTGTTTACACAGTATTCAGCCGTTGGTAAATACCCGTTTACCAATCCGCCCGAACAGAACGGTCGCAGGGGCGTAGCGTGCCTACCGTAGAACCCATGGAAGAGACACGAAAGTCGTATCACTCTGACTTAGAGGAGTTGCGCGCCATGGTCGTGCGTCTGGGGGCTTCGGTCATTGAGGTGGTGCCGCGGGCAACGAACGTGCTACTCGGCGGTGACCTCGAAGGGGCTGACTATTTGGTTCAGTCTGACGACGAAATTGACGCACGCGCCCACGAGATTGAGGGTCGCACTTTTGAGATTCTGGCATTGCAGGCCCCAGTTGCTGGTGAGCTTCGCCAATTGGTGTCGATTCTGAAAATTACGAGCGATCTTGAGCGCTCGGCAGATTTGGCAGTCAATATTTGCAAGGCAGCACGTCGCATTTATGGCAAGGAAATAGACCCAGTTTTGCGTGGGCTCATCTCCAAGATGAGCGAGCAAGCCGAGCAGCTGTACCAATCGGCCATCAATTCGTTTGCCGAAAACGATGCCGCCACGGCAGCGGCAATCGAAGACATGGATTCGTTCCTCGACGCATTGCATCGCCAGTTCGTTCAGGCAATTTTCGAAACCCACGCCCGTGAGCGAATGGATCTGCAACTTGCCGTACAGTTGGCGATTGTCGCGCGCTTTTATGAACGTATTGGCGATCATGCAGTGAACGTTGGTGAACGAGTGCAGTTTGCTTTGACTGGTTGGAAACCTGAACTGCGTGCCATTGAACGCCAGCGTCAGCGAGACGCCACCGGCGAGTTCCCTATGACACAGGGATAATACTGGGCAATGCGATGAGCTATACCCTCGCAATCGTCACTTTTCTCGTTGGCTGCGCACTTGGGCTGTCAGTTGCTCGTCGCCGATTGCACGCAGCACTGTCGGCTGATAGGGAAGCGCCAGTCGTCATGTTGCGGTCAAACGAGTTGTTGTCTTTGGCCTTTGATGCACTGCCAAGCGGCGTCGTAATTGCCGAAGCGGATGCCACCGTTTTGTACAAAAATGCAGCCGCGAAAGCAATTAGTGGTGTGCGACATGTCGATGTGCTGGTTGAGGAAGCCGTTGTTGCGCTCATCAAAACAACCATGAACTCAGAGGCGCAGCATCGTCGATTCGAGACATCGGGCTCTGCCTCACGATCGTTCGACCTTCGCACCAAACATTTATCCGACGGTCGCATTGTTGCAACAGTCGAGGACGTAACAGAACAGGCGCGAGTCGACACGGTGCGCACTGACTTCGTCGCTAATTTGAGTCACGAATTGAAGACCCCAATCGGAGGCATTGCGGCATTGGCCGACACCATGATTGGCGAGACAGACCCTCAGGTAATTGAGCGCTTGTCGTCCCGAATCGCCGATGAGTCATATCGACTGTCGCACATCGTGGATGACCTGCTTGACCTATCGCGGATCGAGTTTGGTGGCGCTGATGACTGGGAGCCAGTCTCGGTTGCTGACGTGGTGAACGAAGTAGTCGCGCGGATGCATCACGAGGCAATGCGGGCCGGTGTCGTGGTTGAGGCAAAGAACGTGGCAGGAACCCGTGTGCTTGGCGATCGCATGCAGCTGGTATCGGCACTAGAGAATCTCGTTTCCAATGCCGTGAAGTACAGCGGGGATGGCAAAACCGTTTCGGTTGAGGTGCAGGCAACGTCAGAGTTCGTGAGCATCGCCGTCATTGATCAAGGAATTGGTATCGGTGCTAAGGATCATCAACGAATCTTTGAACGTTTTTATCGCGTGGATCGCGCCCGATCGCGCAGCACCGGTGGCTCAGGCTTGGGTCTTTCGATAGTGCGCCACGTGGTGTCAAATCATGGTGGCACCGTGTCGTTGGTGTCAGAGGAGGGCCGCGGGTCAACCTTCACGATGGTTTTGCCGTCTGATCTTGGCGTCGTTGATGCAACAGAACAGCAAGCAGAAATTTCAGATGTTTCCAATACAAGGAGTCTTGCCCAATGAGCACAAGTTCGAAACAAACAGTCATGGTCGTTGAAGATGAAGAAGCGTTCATCGATGCTCTCGTAGTGGGGCTGCAACGCGAGGGCTTTGCTGTTGAAGTTGCCCGAGATGGTGCCGAGGCCTTGTCAAACTTCGACAAGTTCAATCCTGACATCGTGTTACTCGATGTGATGCTGCCCAAGGTTTCAGGAACCGACGTGTGCCGCGAGATTCGCAAGAAGAGCCAAGTGCCAATCATCATGGTGTCGGCAAAAGGAACCGAGATTGACACCGTTGTTGGTCTTGAGGTGGGGGCAGATGACTACATCGTTAAGCCCTATCGCATTCGTGAACTTGTTGCTCGCGTGCGCGCTGCGTTGCGTCGAAGTTCCGGCTCGGGCAGTGAAGTATTTGATTCCAGTACTTCGGTGAGCGTTGGAGATATAACGATCAATACCGAGCAACATTTGGTGACTGTCCGCGGGCAATTGACGAAACTGCCGTTGAAGGAGTTCGAATTGCTTTATGTGCTCATGGCGAATGCTGGTCGTGTGATGACGCGTGACACGCTTATCGATCGCGTCTGGGGTAGCGATTACTACGGCGATACCAAGACACTTGACGTGCACATCAAGCGGCTTCGCTCCAAAGTTGAAGTCGCACCAAGTAGCCCCACATCTATTTTGACTATTCGTGGGTTGGGCTACAAGTTCGAAAAGTCCAGTTAGTTACTGGTTTCTAGGCGCGCCAGCCACAGGCCAGGTGCAACGATTTCTGATGGAGTCGGTAAGTTGCCGTGCTTGGCGAGCAACAGGGCGACGCCCTCGTCGCCTGCGCGCTCAAGCACCCCAGCAGTGAATTGCTGGGCGCGCTCCACCTGTTCGCTGGTCAGATCGACTCCCAGCAGGCGTTCAACGAAGACTCGATCACCAGATTGAGCAACACGACGGCGACGTACGGCCTCACCAATTGGTGAAGCTTGGCCCAAGATTCGGGCAGTGACGCGGTCGACATAGTGGTCGATGTACCCAACGATGCCGGCGATTGCCGCATCAAGAATTGGGGCGACACGTTCTTGGGCTGCAGATCGCTGGGCACCTAGTAACACCGTTGGATCAGAGAGCAGAGAGTTGAGCAGTTTCATCGGATCGCCAGAAGAAATGTCGAGTGAGCTGATGCTTTCGGACAACACACCTGGGTTTGGGCGAAAGCCGCCAGCGAATTGGCCTACCAGTTGCTGCACAGTCTGGCGAACATGGGCGACACCAAAAACGCCGTGACTGATGAGTTCGTGGGTGAGGGCCCACATAGTCATGTCGTCGCGCGGAATCGACCACTCGTCGGCAAAGCCGTCAACGTTGCTGATCACGATGACCACACGATCGTGTGGGTCGCGGGGCAGCGGTAGATCGAATTGACCAAAAGTATTCGTGGCCAGTCGGCCGACGAGCGTGCCAACCGACATCCCCAACATTGATGGTGCGATGAGTTTGCTCATATTTGCCAGCATCGCCAGCATCGGGTCGCTCACGTCGGCTTCAGACGCGGCGGTGTTTTCTGCTGTGTTGTCTGCAGTGCTGGTTGCTGTGCCACCGATGGCCTGAGCCAGTGCATCAAAGTATGGCTTCCAGGCCTGCAGGGTGAGATTCGCCCACGTGGCGCGCCCAACCACGTCGAGGCGTACCGCTGCCGGAGTGGCTAAACCTGTCATTTCGGCAACGTGCATTCGGGCCACGTTCGCCAAGCTCTCCACAGCGATTCTGCGCTGTGGGTCTACATTGTGTTCAGTAACGCCCTCGGTTGCCGCCATGAGTGCGGTTTGCCGAGCAACATCCCACTGCAGTGGGCCCTGCGCCGACATTGCGCGCTGAAACTGGGCGAACAATGGATTGTCGAACGGGTTCGGCGCTTCGTCTTCGGCCACGCGGTAGAGCCTATGACGATGCGAACTACGCTGAACAACGATGACGCAAGATCGTGTAGAGGTGAGTGACACACCACTCGCTGTTGGTGCTTTGTATGAATGGGCAGTGGCTCCGGAATGTGGTGCAGTCGTTGTCTTTTCTGGAACCGTGCGCGACCATGCCGACGGCCGCAGTGGGGTGACGTCGCTCACCTACGAGGCGTACCGTGATGTCGCAATTCACAAAATGCAAGATGTCGTGGATGAAGCTCGTCGCCGCTTTCCGATAATCGGTCGCGTGGCGTTGGTGCACCGAGTCGGTGAGCTGGAACTCACTGACTCGGCAGTAGTGGTCGTGGTGTCGGCACCACACCGCCCTGAAGCTTTTGCTGCGGCGCGCTACTGCATTGACGCCGTAAAGCAAAGCGTGCCGATTTGGAAAAAAGAACAGTGGTCGTCATTGGATAGCACGAGCAGTGACACACCTAGAGGCACAGCCAGTGAGTGGGGCACTCGGGCGATGCCCTTGGTGCCAGCCTCAGCTGTTGCGAATCAGAGCACGGTTGAATCGTGATCGCGGCGACGTCAGTAGCAAGTCTGGTGTTTGCCGCCATTTCGGTAGCGTCGGCCGCGACACTGGCGTATCTGGTCGCGACTGATGGCAGGCGGGCAAAACCTGTTGATGGTGCTGCTGCTTTTCGCCGGCACATTGCTGCACTTTCAGATGACTCGCGCGAACACTTGCGAGAGCAAATCAAGATTGCTCGTGAACAACGGCAAGGTGGCTAACCATGGCACGTGACCTAGCAATTGACCTCGGTACCGCCAACACGCTCGTATACAAACAAGGCGAAGGCATCATCATGAATGAGCCAACCGTGATCGCCAAGAACCGTCGCACCAACGAGGTGTTGGCTACTGGGCACGAGGCATGGGACATGATCGGACGCACCCCGAGTTTCATCGTGGCAGTTCGCCCATTGCGAGGTGGGGCCATCACCGACTTTGAGACCACCGAACAAATGATTCGACTGCTGTTGAAGCGGGCCGGTGTTTCACGGTTTGCCCGCCCGAAGGTGTTGATTTGTGTGCCATCGGCAATCACCGAAGTGGAGCGCCGCGCCGTCACTGAAGCCACCCGTCGCGCTGGTGCTGCTGACGCACAATTGTTGGAACAACCGATGGCTGCAGCAATCGGTGCTGACCTGCCTATCGAGGAGGCAGTCGGCAACATGGTGGTGGATATCGGCGGTGGAACCACTGAAACAGCAGTGATCAGCCTGGGCGGCATCGTTACTCTGCGTGCCGAGCGAGTTGGCGGTTTCACCATGGACGAAGCGATTCAGGGTTGGGTGCGCAAGGAACACGGTTTGGCCATCGGCGAACGCACCGCAGAGGAGATCAAGAAACAAATCGGTAGTGCCCAGCCGCTGCCGACTGATCGCGATGCGGAAGTGAAGGGCCGTGACTTGGTCACGGGCTTACCGAAGACAGTGGTGTTGACAGCAG
This sequence comes from Actinomycetota bacterium, assembly GCA_005800965.1. Taxonomy (GTDB): domain Bacteria; phylum Actinomycetota; class Acidimicrobiia; order Acidimicrobiales; family Ilumatobacteraceae; genus F1-60-MAGs027. The sequence goes on from SYEA01000004.1 coordinate 20,855, forward strand.
TCGAAATTCGTGAGGCCCTCGACGAAGTGGTTACACGCATGATTGATTCGGTAAAAGAGTGTCTCGGCGAAACACCACCCGAGTTGGCGCAGGATTTATTAACCAGGGGTATTTACCTGGTAGGTGGTGGTGCCTTGCTGCGTGGCTTGCCCGAACGATTGCAGTACGAAACCAAGGTGCCCGTGCAGTTGTCACCCCAACCGCTAGAAGCAGTCGTGCTCGGTGCGGGTCACTGCATCGAGAATTATCAGGCGTTGCGCGGCATGTTCATGGACGCGCGTCGCTAGTTGCGACACTTTGCTGGCGCTGCAATGGGCACGCTCGTTGTCTTACTTGCCACGTGGGGTACTGCTGGAGTTGTAGTGGGTTGGTCATTTTCCCGACGTGACTGGAAGACGTTTCTGGTGACGGGAGCCATCACTCGGTTGCGCCGATGGGAAACCAAAGAACGATACGAACGACTGCTGTTGGTTCGTAGCTGGAAGGACCGTCTGCCTGAAGCCGGAACATGGTTTGGCGGTGTCAGTAAACGGCACTTACCGACGATGGCCAATGGCGGTCGGACACGATTTGCTGCCGAATCGTTGCGCGCCGAACGGGTGCACCTCACGTTGTTGCTCATGGTTCCCGTCACCATGTTGTGGAGTCGTGGCTGGTGGATGCTGTTCACCATCATGATCGGTGTAGTGGTGAACATCCCCTGCATCATTGTCTCGCGTTACAACCGGGTGCGGCTAGCACTCCTAGCATGAGAGCGATGTTTCTTCGTGGCCGACTGCAGTGGGGGCTACTGGCAGTAACCGTCGTAAGTGGGACACTCGCCTTATTTTTCGCACAACGCAACGACTCGGGAATAGAAACCACACCCACGACCGTGGTTACCACCACCAGTACCACCACCACGGTGTATCAACCTCCGATCACCTATGTGGTGCAGCGCGGCGACACACTGTTTGCAATTGCTGAAAATTTTCAGGTCGATATGCAAGCGCTCATGACACTCAATGGCATCACGAATCCTGACCGCGTTGAAGCAGGCGCCGAATTGACCATGCCACCAGCAACAGGATTCGTTGCAATTGCACCGTCAACGACGATGCTGCCCTAGTACACGAACAACGCCTGAGCGGTGCGCTAGTTCTGAATTAGTGCTGTGTTAATTCTGTGCGGCGCGATGCCGCTCGACAATGTCGACGATGTCCGACATGATTTGGGCGATGGCGTAGTCCTTGGGTGTGTACACCGCAGCAACACCTGCCGCCATGAGCAACACACGATCTTGGTCGGGGATGATGCCGCCAACCACTACGGGCACATCAACACCAAGTGCATTCAATTCATGAATCACGTCAGGCACCAGGGCCTGGTGCGAGCCAGAAAGAATCGACAAACCCACCACATCGGGGTCTTCGTCGCGTGCTGACTCGGCAATCTGCTTGGGTGTCAGGCGGATGCCGCCGTACACCACTTCCATCCCTGCATCGCGCGCTGCGATGGCAATTTGTTCGGCACCACTCGAGTGGCCATCAAGGCCTGGCTTGGCGACCAACAATCGGGGTGGCCCGCCAGTCAGTGTGCTCGAGCGTTGCGCGACCGCTGCAAGTTGTTCACCGCGTGGCACAGCGACACCTCCGACACCGGTTGGGGCGCGATATTCGCCGAATACCTCACGCAGGGTGGATGCCCATTCACCTGTCGTGCCGCCAGCCCGAGCCAAAGCGATCGAGGCATCCATGATGTTACGGTCACTTGCAGCAGCCGCCCGTAAATCATCCAACGCCGCAGCGACTGCCTGCGAGTCACGCGACGTACGCCATCGCTGCACATCGTCGATATGCGCGGTTTCTACTTTCGGGTCAACCCGCATGATGTTGTCATTGCCACCCAGGGGTGACACGGCAGTTTCAGTGAACGAGTTGACACCAATCACCGTTTGTTCGCCACTTTCGATGTGTCGGGTGCGCTGGGCCATTGAGGCAACAAGACGACTCTTCAATTCGTCAACTGCGGCATATGCGCCGCCCAGCGACAAAATGTCGTTCAATTCGGCTTGTGCCGCATCTCGAATTTCGGTCGTGAGACGTTCAATGACGTGTGAGCCATCAAAAATATCTTCATACTCGAGCAAGTCAGTTTCAAATGCCAAGACCTGTTGCATTCGCAGCGACCACTGTTGATCCCATGGGCGGGGCAAACCGAGTGCTTCATTCCATGCCGGAAGCTGCACACTGCGGGCTCGAGCCTGCTTGGACAACGTCACGCCGAGCATCTCCAGCATGATGCGCTGCACGTTGTTCTCGGGCTGGGCTTCGGTGAGGCCCAATGAGTTGACTTGCACCCCGTACCGAAAGCGCAGAGATTTTTCGTCGGTAATGCCATATCGGTCGCGTCCGATCTGGGCCCACAGTTGGCTCATTGCCCGTAACTTGCACGTCTCTTCGACGAAGCGAATACCCGCATTGACAAAAAACGACATCGAAGAAAACACGGACGGAAACGCATCTTTGGCAACCTGACCGCTGGCCAGTACGGCATCCAATACATCGACAGCATTCGCCAAAGCGAATGCCACTTCCTGCACTGGTGTTGCACCGACTTCTTGCAGATGATACGAACACACATTCATCGGGTTCCACTTCGGCGCATGCACGTTTGCCCAAGTGATCATGTCAACAATGATTCGCCGCGAGGCCAGTGGTGGAAAAATAAACGTTCCACGTGACAAATACTCTTTGAGCACGTCGTTTTGGGTGGTGCCCCGCAATTGACTGCTGTCAACGCCATTCTCGGCCGCGTTGGCCACGTACAAAGCCAGTAGCCAGGCTGCGGTGGAGTTGATGGTCATTGACGTGTTCATCGACCCGGGCGGAATATCGCGCATCAGAGCCCGCATGTGTTCTAGGTGCACGACAGGCACGCCAACTTTTCCTACTTCACCGCGCGCCAGAACATCGTCGGGGTCGTA
>SYEA01000046.1 GCA_005800965.1 Actinomycetota bacterium
ACCACACCGCGGTGTTGAGCGCGGAGAACTTGTTGTCACCAGGTGTAATCACGGTGCCGAAGTACTGCTTGACCAAGTCGGGATACTCGCGTAGCGCGGTGTCCATATCGCAGAACAGAATTCCTTGCTGCTCCAGATCTTCACGGTTGCGGTGGAACACCACTTCGCTTTCGTATTGCGCAGTAACGCCGGCCAGATACTTGCGCTCGGCTTCGGGGATGCCGAGTTTTTCGTAGGTGTTGCGCATCTGCTCGGGCAAGTCGTCCCACTCGCTCACCTGTTCGGTGGCGGGCTTCAGGTAATAAAAAATGTCTTGGAAATCGAGTTCGGGCATATTGACCGCGAACCATTCGGCCATCGGCTTTTTGTCGAAAGTGTTGAGGGAACGAAGGCGCATCTTGCGCATCCATTCGGGCTCACCTTTCCACCACGAGATCTGCTCCACCACACGGTCATTGAGACCCTTTTCTGGAGCAAAGGCGTATTCGACATCGTCGCTCCAACCCAATGAGTATTTGGAGAGGTCGAGATCGAAGCTGGTCATGGGGCAATTTCTCCTACGCAGATAGTAACAATTCCCCCACCCATAACCTCTGCTCAAGGGGTGTGGCCTGCGGCGCACCTGAAGTGACGTAGTCGTTCCGATCGGGCGTAGCGTCGGGGCGTTGTATGGAGCGTTTCGGACTCGTCGGGCTGCCCAATGCGGGCAAGTCATCGCTGTACAACGCCCTCACCGGCTCGAACGCTCTCGCTGCGCCGTATCCGTTTGCCACCAAAGACCCGAACATCGGCATGGCCAAGGTGCTCGACTCGCGACTTGATGCCCTAGCGGCGATGTCGAAGAGTAAAAAAGTGGTCAACGCCACCATCGAAGTGGTCGACATCGGCGGATTGGTCGAAGGTGCAAGCAAAGGTGAAGGCCTCGGCAACAAGTTCTTGGCGAACATTCGCGAAGTGGATGCAATTGTGTTCGTGCTACGAGCATTTGCCGACGACGACATCCCCGGCCCGAGCGACCCGTTGGAACACCTGCGTGTGGTTGAACTCGAACTGGCATTGGCTGACTTAGAAAGTGTCGAAACAAAAATTGCCAAGATGAAAAAAGCGGCTCGCATGGACAACTCGGTTCTCGAAGAGCTCGAAGCCCTCGAACGCGCCCAGGTGCTGCTTGCCGAAGGGCGCCCGCTGTACCGCGCCGGCATGAAAGAGTCTGATCGCAAACTTCTGGCGCCGCATTTTTTGCTCACCACACGTCGCGTGCTCGCCGTGGTGAACGTGGCCGAGAACGAACTCGAGACGATTCCGGCCCAAGTTGCACGGGTGGCAGCCGAACTCGCGCCGCCGGGCTCGGCGAGTGAACACGAAGTTGAAGTGCTCGGCATGAGCGTGCAGATCGAAGCCGAAGCAGCACAGCTCACCGGCCAAGATCGCATCGACATGCTCGAAGCCCTTGGTTTGGGCGAAGGCGCGCTACCTCGACTCGTGCGCTCGGCCTATCACTTGCTGGGTTTGCGCACGTTTTTTACCACGGGTGACAAAGAGTCGCGCGCCTGGACTTTCAACGCTGGTGCCAAAGCCCCCGAGTGCGCCGGAAAGATTCACACCGACTTACAGCGTGGTTTCATTCGTGCCGACATGATTCATTGTGATGAGTTGCTGGCCCTTGGTTCGTGGTCAAAGGCCCGCGATGCTGGCAAGTTGCGCGTCGAGGGCAAGGACTACGAAGTTGCCGACGGCGATGTAACGGAGATTCGATTTAACGTATGACCCCGACCAATGCGTGGCTCGTAACGCAAGGTCGCGTGTTGGCCAGTGCCACAATTGCCGAAACTCGCAAACAGCGTCGTCGCGGGTTCATCGGCGAAGCCAACCCGCAGATTGCGCTGGTACTTCCGAAATGCAAATGGGTACACACCTTCGGATGCCGAAGTGCACTCGATGTTGCGTATCTCAATGACCACTCGCAGGTGGTGAAGATGCAGCGACTCGCCCCGATGCGATTGCCGCTGCCTGTGCCTGCAGCACAGACCGTGGTGGAGGCCAAGGCGGGATCATTCGAGCGCTGGGGCCTGCAGCTTGGCCACACGCTGGAGGTGCGTCGCGTAAGCGACACACCATCAACACTGCGTCGCGCGAGCGACGCGCCATCAACACGGCAGCGCGTATGACCGGCAAACTCGTGCTCGTAGCCACACCGATTGGCAACCTGTCAGACATCACGGCGCGGGCCGTCGAGGCACTGCGCGAGGCCGATGTGATCTGCTGCGAAGACACGCGGCATTCGAGCAAGTTGCTGCAGCACATCGGTGTGAGCGATAAACCGCTGCTCGTCGTCAACGAACATACCGAACACGACTCGCGCGAAAAGATCGTGGCTCTGGTTGCTCAGGGCAAAGTTGTTGCGCTCATCACCGATGCCGGCAGCCCCGGCATCAGTGACCCGGGCGAGCGCATCGTGCGTGCAGTCGTTGACGCTGGCGGCGTGGTGAGCGCCACGCCTGGGCCTTCGGCGGCGATCATGGCAGTGACGCTGAGTGGTCTGCCCGCTGGGCGATTTGTTTTCGAAGGTTTTTTACCGCGCTCTGGCGTTGAGCGCAAGGAGCGCCTCGAGATGGTGGCAATCGAAACCCGCACCACCGTGCTGTACGAAGCACCGCATCGGCTCCACAAGACGCTTGCCGACCTCGAGCTCATGTGCGGCTCGCAGCGCCGCATTGCGCTTGCTGCCGAACTCACCAAGATTCACGAAGATGTGTGGCGCGGCACTTTGCGTGACGCCGTAAAACGCCACGCCGACAGCGAGCCTCGTGGCGAATTTGTGTTGGTGCTCGACGGCGCTGCACCTGCTGCCCCGCCAACTGATGACGAAATCATCGTGGCCCTGCGGGCCGAAATCGCCGCAGGGGTGACGCGTAAAGATGCAGCCTCGCGGGTGTCAGCGCGTTTTGGCGTGTCGAAGCGTCACGTGTATGAGTTGACGCTGACGCTCGGATAGCGCCGCGGCCGGACCAACAAGAATCAGCGCGGCAGCAACGCGAGTTGTCGCGATTGCGCCACCAACTCGCCGGATGCATTCCAGATGGAGCCGTCCTCTTCGAACATGCCGTTGTGCAATTCGCGCGTAGTGAACTCGGCACACACCGGTGCACCATCGGGGATTCCACGTAGGTAAAACGACAACTGCACGGTGGGAACCCAGCCGGGTGCCCCCGACAGATTGAACATTGCTGGTGGCAATGCATCACAAAACAGCGTGAGCGCAAGGGCATCCACCGGGCGCTCGTCACGAAACGCACACCATCCACGAACGTGTGCCTCGCCCTTTGGCTTGCCGGTGGCAAAACCCGTGTCGTCGGGATGCAGCCGAACGTCCACGTTGTTCATGAGCCCAGGAAGTCCCGAGCTGGTGGGTCCGCGTGGGACCGCGTATTCGAACACCGGCATCTCCGGCATTGCCAGCGTCGTATGTTCGACTGCGCCAGTTACCAACGTGTCGCCATAGGTTCCGAGTGCGGTCACGATGATGCGGTCTTCTTGGCGCATGGTCGCGAGTGCGGTGGTGAACGATTTGCCAGTTTTCATCACGGTGGTGTCGATGGTGACGTCGGCGTCATTCACCGGGCCCAGGTAATGACACGACAGTGCAACGGGTAAAGGCCTACCCGTTGCTTCGCGCATTGCCGATGCCACCAGCGCCAACAGATATCCCCCGTTCGCATTGCCACCGATGTCCCAGCCGTCGTGCACACGGGCGCTAAAGACGCCACCACCAATAGCTCGTACCTGCGTCGCGGTATCGAACCGAAAAGTCACGGGGTTGAGCGTAGGTTGGAGTGGTGCCAAAGTTCTCGGTGACGACCCCGATTTATTACGTGACGGCCAAGCCGCACCTTGGCCATGCCTACACCACCATCGTGACCGATGCCGTGTGTCGCTGGCACCGCTTGTGCGGTGACGACGTGCATCTGTTGACCGGCACCGACGAACATGGGCTCAAAGTGCAGCAATATGCCGACGCCGCCGGCAAGACGCCCCGCGAGTTTGTCGACGAAATCGCCCCGCTGTATGCCGACGCGTGGCAGCAACTCGACGTGAAATACGACGACTTCATTCGCACCACCGAAGATCGCCACAAGCGTGGCGTGCTCAAGTTGCTGCAGGCTTGTTACGACGCGGGCGACATCGAAGTTGATGTTTACCGCGGCCACTACTGCGTGGCGTGCGAGGCCTACTACGTCGAAGAAGAACTCGTCGACGGCAACTGCCCAATTCACAAAACCCAGGCCGCTTATGTGGAAGAGGAAAACTATTTCTTTCGTTTGTCGCGATTCGAGCAGCGCTTGCTCGACTGGTACGACAAACACCCCGATGCAATCTCGCCCAACTTTCGCCGCAACGAAGTAATCGGGTTCATCAAAGGTGGGCTCAACGACTTTTCGGTGAGCCGCAAGACCCTTAAATGGGGCATTCCCTTGCCGTGGGATGACCAACACGTGACCTACGTGTGGTTTGATGCACTCTCCAACTACATCACTGCTCACGGCTACGGCACCAACGACCAGCAATTCGCCGAGCGCTGGCCGGTGGACTGGCACTTCATCGGCAAAGACATCATTCGGTTTCATTGCGTGTATTGGCCGGCGATGCTCATGTCAGCGGGCATCGAACCACCCAAGGGCTGGGCCGTTGGCGGGTTTTTGATGGTCGGTGGAGAAAAGATGTCCAAAACCACCGGCAACGTGGTGAGCCCGCTTGATCTCATTGACGAGTTCGGCGTCGACGGCTTCCGCTATTACCTGCTCGCCGACACGGTCTATGGCAACGACGGCGATTTTTCGTATGAAGGTTTGGTGGCGCGTTACAACTCTGACTTGGCCAACAACCTCGGTAACTTGGCCGCGCGTGTGGCAACCGTGGTCGAAAAGAAATGTGGCGGTCGCGGGCCGGCATCGCGACCCGATTCACCCTTGGCCCAAGTGGCCGCCGATGTGGTGCGCGATGCAGATACAGCGTGGCGCGGTGCGCAACCAAGTCGTGCTCTTGAAGCAACGTGGAACTTGATTCGCGCCACCAATGCCCACCTCGAACAGCACGAACCATGGAAGATGGAACCTGGCACCGCCGTCGACGCTGTGATGGGTGATGCACTCGAGGCGCTGCGCATCGTGGTGATGTTGGCCAACCCTGCCCTGCCCACGACATCGCAAGAAATTTGGCGGCGCATCGGCTTGGCTGGGCGCATCGACGAATGTCGAGTCGGCGTCGACACTCAGTGGGGGTTGTACCCCAGCGGATCAGTTGTAGAAAAAGGTGAACCACTCTTCCCGCGCAAAAAGGTCTGAGCAGAAGTTATAAACATGTCCACAAAAAACGTGTCCACAGAAAATACCGTGCAGTGGGTTGATACGCACTGTCACGTGTATGACGAACGCACACCGGGTGGTGCCGATGCATCCATCGCCAACGCCACCGCCCACGATGTAAACAAAGTGATTGTGATTGGCACCGATGCCAACACCACCCAGCAGGCACTTTCCATTGCTGCTCGCCACCAGAACGTGTGGGCCACGGTTGGTTTGCACCCCCACGATGCCAAATTGGGTGTCGACACCGTGCTGCCCTTCGTGGATGGGTTGACTGCTGCCCAGCTCGAAACACAGAAAATCGTGGCAATCGGTGAATGTGGTCTTGACTTTTATTACGACCACTCTGATCGTGACGTGCAACGAACAGCGTTCGCCCAACAAATCGCTTTAGCCAAGCAATTGGATTTGACGCTCGTCATTCACACCCGCAACGCGTGGCCCGACACATTTGATGTGCTCGATGGCGAAGGCATGCCCGAGCGCGTGGTGTTTCACTGTTTTACTGGCGACGAAGCCGAGGCTCGACAAGCCGTGCAACGCGATGCATGGTTGTCATTTTCGGGCATCGTTACTTTTAACAAAGCCGACGATATTCGTCGCGCGGCAAAATTCTGCCCCGCCGACAAACTGCTCACCGAAACTGATGCGCCGTGGCTCACGCCAGTGCCGCATCGTGGCAAAGAAAACGAGCCTGCCCACGTGCGACTGGTTGGTGAATGTTTGGCGCACACGCGCGGTGAAAGTGTGGCATCCATTGCGCAAAGTACTGTGGCCAACGCTCATCGGGCGTTTCCAGGTATCTCTCGCTAGCGTTTGCCTACGTGTTTCTCACTGCTAGCGATCGTCGCCGTGTAACCCTCGTTGGGCTCTTCACACTTCTTGTTGTGCCAGCGGTGATCTTCTTTACGCGCGGTGAACCGCAGGCCGAATTGGCCTCGGTTGCCGCTGCAGGTATCGAAATTGCGCCGAGTCAGCCTGACGCAAACGATTCGCCCGCCCCGGTGTTTTTGTCAGGGCCGATTGGTGTGGCACCAACTGGCACTGCCCCAACTGCGTATCCAAGCGCCGACACCGCCAAACTCACCGGGCTGGCAACATTCAGTAGTTTCAACGGCGCTCCGGTCACCATCTGCAATTGCCCGCAGGCGCCCTACGGCGTGCGTCTGTCAGTAAAAAACCTCAATAACGGACGCTCTATCACGTGTTCCAATGTGATGATGCCGTCCACTCCGGCCAATGTGACCATCGTGGTGCACACCCAGTTGTTCGTCGGGCTTTCTGATCTGGTCAACGCACCGATTCCTGTTTCCATCACCTGGTGACTCTCACCCGCTCGCAAACGTCGGAGCTACTGGCGCGCCACGGCCTGGCACCACGGCGAACCTTCGGGCAGAACTTTGTTGTTGAACCCGAAACCGTGCGACGTATCGCAACGTTGGCTCGTGTTGGCCCTGGTGACCACGTGGTGGAAATCGGCGCAGGCCTTGGTGCACTCACGCTGGCCCTTGCCGAAACCGGTGCACAAGTGGTTGCCGTCGAGATTGATTCGGGGCTCGTCGAAGTGTTGCGTGAAAATGTGGCGTCAATCGCCAACGTAAAAGTGGCGCACGACGATGCGATGCGACTGGATTGGAATGTGTTGCTGACTGATGCCCCGCGTTGGACTGTGGTCGCTAATCTTCCGTACAACGTGGCCACACCACTCGTTGCCGACTTGCTCGACCAAGTTGCGCAGGTGCAGCGACTGTTGGTGATGGTGCAAAAAGAAGTCGCCCAGCGACTAGTGGCACAACCAGGCAGCGATGCTTTTGGTGCCGTGAGTGTGAAGGTGGGTTACTGGGCCACTGCGCGAATTGTCGGCGAGGTGTCATCGGCGGTGTTTTTGCCGCGTCCGCGAGTGTCATCATCTCTTGTTGAAATCACTCGTCGCGACCAACCAGCGGTGAGTGCACCATTTGCCGACATGTTTGCTTTGATTCGCCAAGGCTTTGCCACCCGTCGCAAGATGTTGCGCCGCGCGCTCGATGGCGTAGCGGTCAACGAAGACTTCGTGGCTGCCAACGTCGACCCGCAGGCGCGTGCCGAGCAACTCGCCATTGACGACTGGTCGCGCCTCACGCTGGCAATCAACGCTCGACGCGCGCTCACCAACGACACGGCTACTCAATGACTGGGCTACCTATGGAAAGTGCTTCAGAAACACAGTCGGTTTCCGTCGTGGAAGCACCAGCCAAGCTCACGTTGTCGCTGCACGTCGTGGGCGTTCGCAACGACGGTTTTCATCTCATCGATGCCGAAATGACCACCCTGGCGTTGTGCGACACCTTGCAGATCGACACGCAAGGCACGGGCATCAGTGTGAGTGGGCCATTCGCCGATGGCGTGCCGACCAGTGCTGACAACTTGGTGGCGCGTGCATTGCAGTTGGCGCAACGAGATGCAGGCGTTCATATCGACAAACAGATTCCCAACGGTGGCGGTCTGGGGGGTGGCTCGGCGGACGCCGCTGCAGTGTTGCGTTGGGCGGGTTTCACCGACCTAGTTGCTGCGTCGCGCATTGGCGCAGACATTGCGTTTTGTATGGTTGGCGGCCGAGCACGAGTGCGTGGCATTGGCGAAGTGGTCGAACCTATTACGCCCAACCCGAGCAACAGCGAGCCGCTCGTGGTGACTCTGATCGTGCCACCGCTGTTTGTGTCGACCCCTGCGGTGTATCGCGCTTGGGACGAACTTGCAGTGCCGACGCAACGTGCAGCAATCAACGATCTCGAGGCAGCCGCCATCGTGGTCGAGCCACGCTTGGCGCTGTGGCGCGATCGCATTCTCGAAGCGGCCGGTGTTGCACCAACTTTGGCGGGCAGCGGTGCCACATGGTTCTTGCGTGGACGATATGAAATTGCCGAAGCGCTAGCCGATGCGACGGTGATCGTCACACGCGCTGGTTAGAGCGGTCGCGAAGCGAAGTTATTTGTTGGCGCGTTGGTGGCGAGTGCGGCGAAGCATCTTCTTGTGCTTCTTTTTGCGCATTCGCTTGCGGCGACGCTTGACGAGTGATCCCATGCGAGGCAAGACGCTACCCTGAAATAAGGCGCATCTGCGCTTTGAGTCTTTCCGGGGTCGTTCAATGGCAGGACAGCGGGTTTTGGTCCCGCTTATAGGGGTTCGAATCCTCTCCCCGGAACCAGCCGAAACGCGTCCAGCGACCACCCGAGTCGCGTTCAGCGACCACCTGGAACGTGTCAAATGGGGCGCCGAGTGCGTTGCGTTCTATGATTGCCCGTAGTGAACAAATCGATCGACAAAGTCACCACCAAGCGGATGGTGCTCTACAGCGGTCGCGCCCATCCGGCGCTAGCGCGCGAAGTTGCCGGCCACCTCAACATTTCGCTTGGTGAAGCCGATGTGGTGGAGTTCGCCAATGGCGAGATACGCCCGCGGTTCGGCGAAAGCATTCGCGGTGGCGACGTATTCATCATGCAATCGCACTTCGGCCACAACGGCCACAGCATCAATGACGCAATCATGGAACAGCTCATCATGATTGATGCTGCTTATCGCGCGTCGGCAAAACGCGTTACTGCGGTGTGCCCGTTTTACGGATACGCCCGACAAGACCGCAAAGCCGCGGGTCGCGAACCGATCACTGCACGCGTCGTTGCCGACATGTTCAAAGCAGCGGGGTCGAAGCGAATGGTGTCGGTGGATTTGCACAGCGGGCAAATTCAGGGCTTCTTTGATGGCCCGGTCGACCACCTCACTGCCATGCCTGTACTCGAAAAATACCTGCGCGAAAATGCGCGCGAAGGCGTGGTGATTGTCTCGCCCGACACTGGTCGCGTAAAAGTCGCCGAACGATTCGCCCAGCACTTGGCCGACATGAGCGCCGACGTCGCGTTCGTCTACAAACGCCGCGAGAAAAATTCGGTCAATGTATCGAGTGCCAAAGAAGTCATCGGCGATGTCGAGGGCCGTTTGTGCGTGCTCACCGACGACATGATCGACACTGCTGGCACCATCACCTCGGCGGCCGACTTGCTGTTGGCTCGTGGCGCCAAAGAAGTGTGGGCAATGGCTACCCACGGCGTGTTGTCTGACCCGGCGATCGACCGCCTGAAAAAGTCGTCGATTAGCCGTGTGGTGCTCACCAACACCATCCCGTTGGCGGAGGAAAAGCGCATTGACCGTATCGAGGTGCTGTCGGTTGCCAAGATCATTGCCGACGCGTTGGCAGCCGTGTTCGAAGAAACCAGCGTGAGCGAGCTCTTCGGTGGCGAAAACCTCGCCTGATCAGGCCCGAATTTGCGCCCTTAGACTGACCAAATGCCAACAGCACTAAAAACCAGCCTCGGGCGTGCGCTCGGTAGCGCTGCTGCCCGCCGCTTGCTCACCCAAGATCAGATTCCTGCTGTCGTCTACGGACACGGCATGACACCAACACCCGTCACCGTTGACCGCAAAGCGTTGCGCGTTGCATTGTCGGGCCCCGCTGGCCTCAACACCGTGTTGGATTTGCAAGTTGGCAACGACACGTACCCAGCCATCGTCAAAGAAGTGCAGCGCGACCCCGTGAAGCGCATTGTGCGTCACGTCGACTTCTTGCAAATCAGCCTCACCGAACTCATCACGGTGCACGTGCCACTGCACATCAAAGGAACCGCCAAGGCCGTACTTGCCGAGGGTGGTCTCGTTGACCCAGTCGTTAACTCCGTCGATGTGCGCGCCACTGCGGCAAACATTCCGAACGAAATCATCGTCGACATCACCAACCTCACCATGGACACCGTGGTGCGTCTTGGCGACCTGCAAATGCCCGAGGGTGTGTCCATCGTCGGTGACCCCGAGTTTGTGGTTGTCACCGTGGTCACCACCAAGATCGAAGAAGTTGCCGTCGTGGCAGCACCCGTCGAAGGCGAAGCCGGTGCCGAGGGTGCCGCACCTGCTGCCGAAGGTGCTGCCGAAGGCGATGCTGGCAAGCCGGCTGCAGGTGGCAAACCTGCCGCGGGCGGCAAGCCAACTAAGTAAATCGCGATGCGGTAATCCGCGATGGCGCTATTTGGCCGCTCGTCGCGATCTGAGCGACGCGGAACCCCATTTTCGGCACTCGTCGTTGGTATCGGCAACCCAGGCCGCGAATACGAACGCAGTCGTCACAATGTGGGTTTCGAAGTCATCGACGAGTTGGCGCGTCGTGCCTCGACCACACTCAAAGCGTCACGCGACAAGTCGTTGTTAGCCGAAGTGCACTCTGACTTCTTGCATTATTTGTTGAGCAAGCCGATGACATTCGTGAACAACTCAGGCCAAGCAGTTGGCCCGCTGGCGCGACGATTCGGCATTGACGAAGTGGCACGCATCGTCATTGTGCACGATGAACTCGATTTGGCACCCGGTGTTGTGCGCGTCAAGGTTGGTGGTGGGTTGGCTGGTCATAACGGCCTGCGGTCGATAACCCAACATCTGAAGTCGCAGGATTTCGTGCGTGTCCGCATCGGCGTCGGCAAGCCACCCAGCAAAGAACACGGTGGCGATCACGTGCTCGGCAAGATTCCGACTGCAGAACGCCAACTGCTTGACATCGCCGTGCAGCGCGCTGCTGACGCCTCCGAACTGATCTTGCAACATGGCGCCGACGCGGCCATGCAACAGATCAATGCCGACTGAACGGCATCCCGCATGATTGCTAAAGACAACGTGTCACTGGCCGTGCTCGCCGAACTTGCCGCCAGTCACGGCCGCACATTGGGCATCGGGGTTCCTGCGGGTGCCGTGGTGGGGTGGGCAGAAAACGCTCGCCCACTGCTGCTGAGCGCACTAGCCCGCACGCGCCCGCGCAACATTTTGGTGGTGGCGGTGCCCACCGATTCGCAGGCCCGTGTGTTGTACGACGATTTGCGCGCATACAGCGATGCGGCGGTGGCGTATTTTCCGGCGTGGGAAACCCTGCCGTTCGAACGGGTGAGCCCCGGCATCGAAACGATGGGCGAACGAATGCGCTTGGTGTCACAGTTGCGCAGCGCAACGGCGCCGCAAATTGTCATCGCGCCGATTCGGGCCCTGTTGCAGCGGCTCAGCCCGGCTGCATTGACCTTCGAGCCAATCGTGATTCGTCGCGGTGCAACGCTCGATCTTGATGCCATCGCCACGACACTCGTGGAATGGGGATACGCGCGCGAGCAACTCACCGAACATCGTGGCGAGTTCGCCCAACGTGGCGCCATCTTCGACGTGTTCGACGCCACCGCCGATGCACCAGTGCGAGTCGAGTTGTGGGGGGACGAAGTCGAACGGCTGAGCACTTTTTCGGTAACCGATCAGCGCAGCACCGGCGAACTCGACGAAGTGGTGTTGTATCCGGCTCGTGAATTGCTGATCGATGACAACATCGCGGCTCGCGCCGAGCAGTTGAGCACCACCGAGCCGTGGGGTCGCGAACAGTGGGAGCGCATCGCCCAACGCAGCGGCTTTGAAGGAATGGAGAACTGGCTGGCCTGGCTCGTCGACGATTCAACGACGTTGCTCGACGTGTTGCCGGCCCACGCCGGGCTCGTGGTGTGCGACCCTGCATACCTGCGCTCGCGGGCGCGCGAGTTGCACAAAGAAGAGCGTGCCGTAGCCGAAGCACTGGCCTCAACGTGGTCGTTTGCCATCGACGAAGACATGCCCCGACTGCACGTGGATGTCGACACGTTGTTAGAGCGCACCACCACAGAGTTGGTGTTGGCGATTACTTCACCTGGCTTGGGCGAACCAACGGATGGTGCAATCGACGTGGCCGTGAGCCGCTGGGGTTCGCCAGCCAACACCACCGAGCGGCTGGCCGAACGACTACGGGAACTACTGCAGATCAACTTTCAGATCGTGCTCGCCTATGACAGCAACGAGTCGGCCACCCGTGTTCGACACGAACTCGCATCGTATGGAATACCCGTCGTATACGCCGCCCCCGGTGCGATACCCAAGTCGTCGTTTTCGCGGAATGTGGTCACGGTCGTGGTGCAGCAGTTGCACGAGGGCTTCGTATTGCCAACGGTCTCGATCATGGTGGCGACCGAAGCCGAAATTTCGGGTCGTCGCCTCACGCGTCGTCGTCGCACACGCCGCCGTGGGGCCGCCACGATGTTCGAGGATCTCAAGGCTGGCGATCATGTGGTGCACGACGTGCACGGCATCGGCGTGTTCGAGGGCATGGCGCGACGCAAACTCGACGGGGTCGAACGCGACTTTCTACACCTGCGATACGCCGACGGCAGTCTGTTCGTGCTCAGCGATCAGATCGACTTCGTGCGGCAATACGTGGGCGGCGACGCGCCACCGCTCAACAAGATGGGTGGCGCAGATTTCGCGCGCATCAAACAGCGGGTACGCAACGACCTGCGGGTGATTGCCCAAGAACTGGTGGTGCTGTACCAGCGACGACTGCACACGCCTGGGCACGCGTTTAGCCCCGACACACCGTGGCAAACCGAAATGGAAGCCGCGTTTCCGTTCGTAGAAACCCCCGACCAATTCGAAGCAATCATCGCCGTGAAGCAAGACATGGAAAGTGCCAGCCCGATGGATCGTCTCGTATGTGCACAACTGCGCGATAGCTGCGCATTTCGCCCCAAGCCTCAGCACCTGTGCGCAGCAATGCACTTTCGTTCAGGCGCAGCGCAGTGCGCAGCACTTGCTCGCG
>SYEA01000047.1 GCA_005800965.1 Actinomycetota bacterium
GAGGATCATGTTTGGCCCGTCGCCATCCGGCCAGGTCATCATCTGCTCGGTCGCCCACCAGTACTCCTCGAGGGTTTCGCCCTTCCATGCGAACACCGGCACACCATTGGGTTCTTCAACGGTGCCGTGCGGGCCAACAGCCACCGCTGCAGCCGAATGGTCTTGTGTGGAAAAAATGTTGCAGCTCGCCCAGCGCACCTCGGCACCAAGTTCGACGAGCGTTTCAATGAGCACTGCAGTTTGCACGGTCATATGCAGCGATCCGGAGATTCGCGCACCTTTCAGTGGCTTCGAAGCGCCATACTCTTTGCGCAGTGCGCGCAGGCCGGGCATTTCGTGTTCGGCGAGATGGATTTCTTTGCGGCCAAATGGCGCCAGAGAAATATCGGCGACGCGGTAATCCTTGCGCTGGGCGAAGGTGGATGATGACATGACTGACCCCGTTTCGATGATTGCCGTTGTTATCTATCGGACTGGGGCCTGCTGGCGCCGAATCGGGTCAGCCGATGACTTAATTGTAGAGAGCCTAAGTGTATTCGTCAGGCAGTAAAGGTCGGGGTGATACCAGTTGCAGCAATCTTGGCCATCACGCGAGCATGCTCAGCAGCGTCAACAGTGGTGGCTTCATCGATGAGCATCACGGGGATTCCATCGCGCACGTCGTAGCGACGCTGCAACCGTGGGTTGTAGAGGGCATCTTCATCAGCAACGAAAAACAATGGGCCTTTGTCTTGCGGACACGCAAGAATCGCGAGTAGACGGTTATCGATGGTGCTCATACACCCAATTCTACGAGTCGCAATACGTTCAAGCCGTGATGAGTTGCAGCAGTTCGGCCACTTGAGTTTCACATTGGTCACGAGTTGCGGCTTCAAGATTGAGCCGCAGTAATGGTTCGGTATTGGATGCCCGCACGTTGAACCACCAATCGCCGCAATCCACCGTGAGACCATCGAGGCGATCCTGGGGATACTGCAAATACTTTGCGGCGACCCGCGCAATGACGGCATCGATATCTTTGACCTGGGTGTTGATCTCACCACTGTTGGCGTAGCGCTCGACAGGCTCGCGCAATTTTGACAGCGGCAACCCAGTGCGACTCATTTCTTCGAGCACTACGAGGGCAGCAATGAGCCCGCTATCGGCGCGATAGTTGTCGGCAAAGTAATAGTGCCCACTGTGCTCGCCGGCAAACACCGCACCGGTGTCGGCCATGATGCCTTTCATGTAGCTATGACCGTTTTGGGTGCGCACACCCGTGCCGCCATTTTCGGCAATCACCTCGCGCACCGAACGAGAAGAGATGAGGTTGTACAAAATCGTCGAACCTGGGTTGCGGCGCAAAAACACCTTCGCCAAAATTGCCGTCGTCGTGCTGCCCGACATGGTGCGACCAAGCTCATCGACCAAAAACACACGGTCAGCATCGCCGTCAAATGCCAAACCCACGTCAAAACCGCCGGCCAGCACGCGGGCCTGCAGATCGCGCTGATTGGCAGGCTGAATGGGGTCGGCCGGATGATTGGGAAACGTGCCGTCCAACTCGCCGTACATGACCTCGAGATCGATCATGTTGAGCCGCTCGAACACTGCTGGCACCACCAGCCCGCCCATCCCATTTGCCGTGTCAGCCACGACCTTGAGCGGACGCAAACTTGCGACATCGACGAACGACAACACATGGTCGGCAAATTCGGCGAGCAGATTGCGTTTGGACACCTTGCTCGGGTCACCGACGATGTTGGTCCCGAGTGCAACGCGCGCAAGTTCACGCACCTCGGCCAGACCGCTGTCGATGCCAATCGACTTGGCGCCCGCTTTGCACATCTTGATGCCGTTGTATTGCGCCGGGTTGTGCGAAGCCGTGAACATCGCGCCCGGCAGGTCCATGTTTCCGCTCGCGTAGTACAACAGATCCGTACTGGCCAGACCCAAGTTGACGACCGTTGCCCCACATGCTGTGACGCCGTCTTCGAAGGCAGCCACCAAACTTGGCCCCGACGGGCGCATGTCGTGGGCAACCACCACCGAGGTGGCCTTGGTGTACTGCGCAAATGCCACCCCGAAGGCACGCGCCAACGCCTCGTCAAGTTGATCTGGCACGGTGCCACGCACGTCGTAGGCCTTCACGACCGCATCGAGATCTGGCATCGCAGTGAGACTAGTTGGCGATATTCGTCTGACGCCCGCTACGGCGCCAACGCACCAGCACCACGATGCCGACGATGCTCAGCACATAGGCAAACACATCAAGTAGCGACCAACCGAAACTCAGTTTCACGTCTGTTTGGGTGGGTATGACCACCATCATGTTTGGCGCCACACGATATGGCCCTTTGGCACCCGACACGTTCCAGTTGGGAAAGTAACTGGTGCGCACCAAAACTGGTGTACCAATTTTGTCGACACTAAACGAAACACTGCTACGACCTTGCTCGACGTCGGACACCACGATTGGCTCGAGATTCACCACGTCAATCGGCTGGGTGGGCAGCACGACGTCGACGCGTCGCGACGACTCGTCAGGCTCGCCGATTCGGCGATTCATATCGATGGCAATGTCGATTCGTTGCCACTCACTAGGGCCAGAAGCCGCCGGCACCGCCGGCCAATCATTGGGATTTTGCAACCAACTCGTGCCAATTTCTAGCCATCGCTCTTTGGCATCACCTGGATGGCCCATGTCGGCTTGGCTATCAGTGCGGCCACCCACAACTACGGGCTGCACGGTGAGCGGCACCACCAGATCGCTCGCGGCAACTTCGTAAATCACCCACGGTCCGCTCCGCGCGATTTCACGCAGCGCTGGTTGTGCAGATGCCTCACGCACCGCCTCGGGTGTAAAGCCCATGTAGTAGCGCACGCCAAGTTCCTGCAAATAGCGCACGCCGAGTGCGGCGTTGTTGTCGTCATATCGCAGTTCGCGAACTGGGTTGCTGCTTTGTTTTGACATCGCAGCCGCAGTAATGAAGTGGTACGGCGTCGTGCCCGAGGCTTCAAAGAACAAGCCTTCCATGCTGCCGATACAGCCGTCAGTCCAGTGCGGCAACAACATGAGGCCCATCGTGGTGCCGTACTTGTTGAGCTCACCGTTGTTTTCCCACAATGCCCGGCCACACCCGAGACGCGGATCCTCGCCAATTTGTTTCATCGTCTCGACAATCGCGCGATATTCGCCGTAGGCATTTTTGCCTTCATAGCCGGTGAAGTTCCAACGAGCCCAGCCATCGACGAAACCGTCGTTGGAACTCGGAACGCTGAATGGGCCGATGCCATAGCGCACGCTGCCATCTTGCGCCGTGCGCAAAGTGGCGAGTGGCAGTTCTTGAAAACGAAAACCAACGATGCTTATGGCCAAAAGTGTGACAACAACGGCGGTTGCAACATTGAAATTCAACCGACCGCGAGGCGACGGCGCGAGCGTTTGCACTTCTCCGGTCTTGGCCACGCGGGCCGCGGCACGCTCGAGACTGGCAAAGCGAGCGACTGCGATCACGGTTTCGTAGATGCCAATCATCATGAGCATGTAGCGCAGTAGATACAAGAACGGCAAGATACGCGGGTTCCACAACAGCCCGATGATCGGCAAACTTTCGCGGGCGACAAACACCCCGATTGCCAAAATGACGCCATAGATACCCATCCACGACGCCGTGCTGTTGCGTCGCCATAAGGCCGACAAAAACCCGACGATGGCAAAGCCCGTGATGACCACGTCAAACACCGTGTGTAATGGAAAGAACATGTCGATGAACGACTCGCTGTAACCCGTCGGCTGCGGCTCGTACTTCATATCGGTCATATACGAGTGGTTCAGAACAAAGGGCACCACCCAGAAAGCCGACAACAAGATCGCCGTGCCGATGACCGGCAGGCCGAACCTCCACTTTGCTGCATCACGGTGCATCGCCAGGATGAGCACGTAGCCCAGGAACACGAACAACAACACGATGCCGTGACTGAGTGCAGCCAGCGCCAACAGCAGCGTGGCGGCGATTCGATATCTACCGGTCTCCAGCCCGCGGATGAACACCCCGAAGCCCAGAATCGAAAAAGCGAGCGCGATGGAAAACGAGAACTCCCCCGCCATGGTGGAGGCAATGTTGCCGCCGTAAATGGTGAAACTCTCATCAAACAAAAACACGGTGCTGGCCACCACCAACAACTCCGGAATCGGGAAGACCAGCCGGGCCAACTTGGCGAATAACCACGTGCACACAGGCAGCGCCAACAACCCCGCCACCGCAACCAACTTCAAGGCGATGCCGTAAGGCAGCACGATGTCCAACAGCAGAATGAAAATCGCCGGCACCACCATGTAGAAGCGATAGATCGGCAAACCTGCATACCAATCATTGCTCCACCCCGACAAACGGAATGACGTCAACAGGTGGTCGCGCAAATACGCCGGGCCGTACACATGAGCGCCCATGTCGCCACCGGTCGGAGTGTTGTTGCGAAAGATGAGCGACGGCTGCAAGGTGAAAAACACCATCAGCGTCGTGAACACGATGATGGCGGCGGCCAGCGCCAACTGGGTGCGACGCTCAACGAAGATCGCCGCGGCGACCGACATTCTGGTTTCGGAAGACGCGTCGTCGGTTAACGCGCTGTCGGTCGGCAAGTTGGGGTTCGTCATATGTGGGGTGTGGCTACATCATGTCTAGGTCAGTGCAAGAAAAGCGAGCCCAGTGGCGTTAAACGCTAGGTGAGCCGTGACCGACATGCCGAGGCGTCCAGTCAACTGAAACGCAATGCCCAAGACGAGAGCGAAGGCAAACAACCCCGGCAGCTCAGCCACGCGACCATGGATGCCAGCAAACCAGGCCGCTGCAATGACGACGGCTGCCACATGGTGGATTCGACTCGACAAACCTGCCTGCACAAAGCCGCGATACACGAGTTCTTCCACAAGCGGTGCACCAACAACCACGATCAGTGCCAAGACCACCAGCCAGGGCCCGCGTGCCGAGTCGTACAACCCGCGAGCGCGATCTTCCACCTGCGCCACGTCAAAGACCCCGGGAAACCACGTGCGAAATGGCCAGGTGACGAGCCCCACCAGCAGCACTTGTGACAGCACACCAATTGGCACGCCCCACAAATCCACGAGGCGAAAGCGAAAATGGAAATCCTGCGCAAACGAACCAGTCCCTGCTCGCTGCGAAAACATCACCAACAGCACAAGTTGTGGCACCCACAGCGACATGGCGCCGGCCAATAAAAACCAATCAGGTTGCTCACTCGTATCTTGCGAAATGTCGAACGCCGCCACCAGAAATATTTGCAACGCCGTTGCAGTGAGATAGGCGCCAATCCAGCCGAAGGCCAGCCACGCCAGCGAGTAGCGCACCCGCGGTGTTGTTGCGGACGCTACCTCGTGAGCAAACACCCGCTGCTCGAATGGACGTTCACCAAATGGCGGATCCCAAGTGGGATGAGGCACAGCGCTCAGCCAGCGAGCTGGCTCGGCAGCACCACGCGGAAGCGGTTGCGGCGGTCTTCTAACCGCCAGCCACTTGGTGGCGCAAAACGTTGCCCGTGACGCTCGCACAAGTCGTAGGCGTGCGGGTCGTTGAGTTCGGCCAAGTCGTCGATCCAAACGGTGGCCGTGGCATATTGATACGACAGGGTCATCACAGCGGGTTCATTGCAGCATGCACGCGAACAGCGACGACGCATGTGACTAAAGTACCGATTTTTATCATTCTTTCGGTGGATGCCTCGTGCCGACACAGCCTTAGCATGACCACATGGCGAACCTCCCCCCACCGCCCCCACCACCTCCGTCGCGTAATCCGAGATCTCTCCGCGACCGCTTTCGTGGTTCTGGGGACAGCGACAAACCCGGCATGCCGCGCTGGCTGGTCTGGGCACTCATCGCTGTTGCCGTCGTGTTGCTGGTAGGCCCACGGTTATTGCCGACGCCCGAGCAAACCCGGCTGACGTACACCGAATTTCTCGACCTCGTCGAGCGCGGGAGTGTTCGCGAAGTCACCATCAACAACTTGAATAACGAAATCTCGGGCAAGTTGACCGACTCGCGCAATTTCGTCACCACTGGCGCCAACACATTGTCGGATGCCGACGAACAACTGCTCAAGTCAAAAGGCGTCGATTACGACTTTTCGACCCCGCAGGGAAACTTCTTCACCAACATCATTCCCATCTTGTTGCCGTTCTTTTTGATCATGGGCTTTTTCATCTGGATGCAACGTCGCGCCATGGGTCAAGCCGGCAACATCATGTCAATTGGTCGCAGTCGTGCCAAGCCCTACCAAGCCGACAAACCGTCCACCACATTTGCTGACATCGCCGGATACGAAGGTGTCAAGCAAGAAATTCGTGAAGTGGTCGACTTTTTGCGGATGCCGGACCGCTTCAAAGAAATTGGTGCGCGTGTACCCAAAGGTGTGCTGCTCGTCGGGCCTCCTGGAACCGGCAAAACATTGTTTGCGCGCGCCGTTGCCGGCGAAGCTGGAGTGGGGTTTTTGTCGGTCACGGGTTCTGACTTCATGGAGATGTTCGTCGGTGTTGGCGCGTCACGCGTGCGCGACTTGTTTCAGCAAGCGCGCAAGATGGGTCGAGCCATCATCTTCGTAGACGAAATCGACTCCATCGGTCGCAAACGTGGTGCTGGTTTGGGTGGTGGGCACGACGAGCGCGAGCAAACGCTCAACCAAATGCTGTCAGAGATGGACGGATTCGAAACTTCAGACGGTGTGGTCGTCATGGCGGCCACCAACCGCCCCGACATCTTGGACGCTGCACTGTTGCGACCTGGGCGCTTCGATCGCCAGATCATCGTGCCGCTACCCGAGGCTGAAGAGCGTCAGGCGATTTTGAAGGTGCACTCAACGGGCAAGCGCATGGGCGCCGATGTCGACCTAGAGACGATGTCCAAAGCCACCCCCGGAATGAGTGGCGCCGACTTGGCCAACCTCGTTAACGAAGCAGCACTCATCGCCGTGCGACGCGGTGCCACCGAAATCGAGCGGATCGATTTTGAAAATGCCCGTGATCGCGTGGTCATGGGCGCGCGTCGCGAAAGTCTTGCGCTCAATGCCGAAGAAAAACGCGCCGTGGCATTCCACGAAGGTGGTCACGCCGTGTTGTCCACCGTGTTGCCCAACAGCGACCCGCTCCACAAAGTCACGATCTTGCCGCGCGGCATGGCACTGGGCGTTACATGGAGCCTGCCCGAAGAACGCCACACTTATTCACGCGAGTATTTCTTGGACATGATTTGCAAGGCCATGGGTGGACGAGTTGCTGAATCCATCGTGTTCGGCAGCCTCAATAGCGGCGCTGCGAACGATCTGGAACAAGCAACATCAATCGCACGTCGCATGGTGCGCGAATGGGGCATGAGCGATGCCGTTGGCCCCATGGCGTGGTCGGGGCAACAACAAGTGTTCCTTGGCGAAGATCTCATGACCTCGGGTCGTGAATACAGCGACGAAACGGCAAAGAAAATCGACGATGAAATCTCTCGCATTCTGCGCGAACAAGAAGAGCGGGCCCGCGTCACGTTGCTCAAGCACCGCCGTGGGTTGGACCTCGTTGCCGAAGCACTGCTCGAACACGAAACCGTGGACGGTGCGACCGTAGCCAGACTCATTCAACAAGGCCTTGGTGCACCCACCATCCACGAAAAAGTGCCGGAGAAAAACCCGGACAAAATCACCGACAAAGTTGACCCCGAGCGCGACTAATGCTCAGGCCGTAGGGCCAGCACACTCACTATTGGGAAGCTGCGGATCGCGACAACGAGCCATCGCCGCCCACACATCGGTGGCACTAATCGGGCCGAGATGCCCGAAGCCCACAACGCCACGTGAATCGGCAACCACCAATGTGGGCACTGCATCGATGCGATAGCGAACATGCAAAGCACGGTCGCGGGCGAACTCCACTTCTTGCACGACAACTTGACTGCTGGCCAACACGGTGGCCTTGCGCACCACGTCGGCGCAGGTGTTGCACGTTGCTGATGTAAACACCACTACCAACCATTGCGCAGATGTGCCGTCAAAATCGGCGCGATTGAGTTGGGCCGGAAGCGAACCACGCGGCTGGGTCGGGGCTGCAGGCGTGCGACGACGTCGCCAGGCAACGGCGGCTGCGACACCGACCACCGCCCCGATTACGGCCAAGCGCACCGCAAGGTCGACCTCTGCAGCGAACAGCACTATGCCCACGTGCTCATGACTGTGCCCATGCAGTCATAACTGGGCCGATGCGGTCATGAGTATGAGCGGCGCTGCCCCATCAATCGGCTGCTTGGGGCCGCGATCGATTCGGCGCTGCACCACGATGGGTTCATTGGAGGTCACCGACACCGCGGTCGACGCAGTCTCGGGCCCAAGCAACACGCTCGCACTGGCACCAGGCTCAAGTAGCACCTCTTCATATCCAGTGATGGAGAGGTCTCCGGCTGGGCCGAGATATGACACGCGAAATGTTGCCGGCAACGAACCAGGATTGAACACTCGCAAGGCGTCTGCGACTCCGATGGCTGCACCAGAGGTTGCGACCCAAGCCCGTGACGCGCTTGATGTACCAAGAAGGACGGTGCTGGCTGTCGACTTGTTTTGCTGGCGCGTGGTGACACGCTCAATCACCACAGACTCAGCAGAGTTGGCATCCGAACCGGAACCCGCACTTGCACTCTGGTCGACGGATGACGTTGCCGAAATTATTGCTGAGTAACGGCCGTCAGGTAGCGCACTCAAACCAGATGGGGCGAACTTGGTAACCCGACGACCTGGTGCCGTTACGGTCACTGGATCAATGGCCGCCCCTTGGTCGTCGGCGAAAATAAACGTCAATTGCTGATCGGTTGCCGAGGGGTTGTAGATCACGAACTCTTCGTTCACGTTCGCTGCTTTCTCGCCGTCGGCAAAGAACCATCGATTGCTCGTGGCCGACGCCGCCAGCGACATGGTGTAGCCGAGGCGCCCGCGACCGAGATAGTGCTGCGAGCGCCCGACAACTACCCGACCCACGGTGGCGCGCACCGCCACTGCAGCGATGACTTCGTTGCGGGCGTCTAGGCCAGCCACATCGAACACCCGCACCGATTCCGGCGGAACGACCACGCCTTTGAGCGACTGTGGGTTTCGCTCGCCAATCGCAGTCACGAAAGACACATCAAGAATGGCGGAGTCAAGCGATGGATTGGTCACCACGATCTGATCAACGCTGTCGGCTCCGGTAAAACCGTCAGCCAAGAACCATGTGCCCGACGGCGTTGAAGCACAAGTAGCCACGGCATTGCCGGCCCTGTGCAGTGTCTGCTGCTCGACGACGAGGGCTGCACCCTGGGATTCCACCAGCGCCGATACAAAACCAGATTTCACTCCAGCCAATGCGTCAACTTCGAGCGTTGAACGTGCCGGCACCGCAAAACGTTGTTGGCGCGCCACACCATCCACCAAGAACCGTGTGATCGTGCCACCAACTGGGACTTCGGCAAAATTGGAAATCACGAATAGACCACTGACCTGATCATCATTGCCGATGACACCCGGACAAAACCAGGTGGAGGCCTTGGCGTTGCGACGAAACTCGGGTGATGTAGCGCCGCTTGATGCGGTCAGCAAGGAAGTATCTACCGTGCGGCGCTCCAGCGCCACCAGACCACCGACAGTGCCCAGAGCAATCACCAACACGACGAGTTGACGGGTGCGGCCCGCTGCGCGACGGGCCAACATCGCACTCCGACGCTGTACCACTAAACCACCACCTTGCGCTCGTCATCACTACGCAACGACACTTCGACAACTTCGCGGGCTGCACGCACACGACCCCGGAAACGGCTCGGATTGAACGCGACCGCCAAGACAACACACCACAACACCAACTGCAACACGATCAATGCTCGTATCGCCACAGATGCCCGCAAACGAATCTCGCCAACACCAGCCACCGGCGCATCAAACGCAGTTGTCGCCCCGAATGCCACCCGCGGCGCCACGCGGGCACCATCAACAGTCATCGTCCAGCGAGACGTAAATGGCACGGCCAAATGCACCGTGCCAGGCAATGACTCTCCCCGCATCCGCTGATCGGGTGCAAATGACGTCGCGAAATTGCCCTGCTCGCGCGGTGACTCGGCCAGCAAATTGGCTTCTAAAGCCTGCTTGCTGGCAACTGCTGCACGTTCATCCAACACACTGGCGGTGGGTAGCGCAGCCATATTTTCAAAAATGACAAGGTCGGCCGCGCTGTACACGCGGCGCAAATCCAACTGGTCCGACAAGCGTGCCACTACTACGCCACCGACACTGCCGACGGTTGGCTCTCGCCGAGCATGGAGCGTGTCGTCACGCAACGGCACAACGATGAATCGCACGGCCAGCGGTGCCATGAGTCGACCGGCACGCAAAGACTCCCCTGTTAGCAACACATCCACGGCTCGAACGAGCGCATCAGACATTTGCGTTGGCGTTGATGGCAAAAGGTCGACACCGGTTGCCCCGCCGTCACGCACTACGCCAAACGCGGTGCGACCATCACGAGCGGCGACTGCTGCGACTGGCAGCAGCCGCGTGTCGCCGATGTACATCGTCGCATAGTCGCCGTCAGCATCGTCTGGTAACTGTGTGACGAGTTGGCTCAACGTTGCATTGGGTTGCATCCAGCGACCATCGGCAACCACCACCGCACTCGGCACTGCTGCGGCAATCATCGCCGTCACCGAGACCGTGGCGAGCAATTGCTGCCATGTAAAGGTGCTACCACGACCCTCGACAAACATTGCAAATGCGGCCGTTGCCGACATGCTTACGCCGAGCGCCGTCAGGCTTGCCAACACGAGCGGCTCCGGAAGTGCCAGATCCACCAAGTCGTGCTCGGTAGCCATCCGCAGCGCAATAGAAACAACCACCAGCAGAAATGAGCGGGTGATCCAACTGGCTTGCGAACCGCGCTTGACAAAGAGCATCAGGACCACCGGCACATATCCAGCAACGAGCAACGCCCGCCACACCACATTGTCGACGCCAAGCGACAACACATCCACTAGTGACGCCATGGTGGCTGGGTTCTCTACACCGACGAATGCCGACCACCAATCCCCGGCAACGAATCGCAGCGACCAAGGCGCGTGCAACACCACGACGGCCACCACAGCAACACCAAGCGAGGCAACGAGCCACGCCGATGCGCGCCA
Source organism: Actinomycetota bacterium (assembly GCA_005800965.1). Lineage (GTDB taxonomy): Bacteria > Actinomycetota > Acidimicrobiia > Acidimicrobiales > Ilumatobacteraceae > F1-60-MAGs027. The sequence goes on from SYEA01000047.1 coordinate 11,177, forward strand.
TGGTGTGGGTGTCAACGGTGCAGCAATAAGCAATACCGCCATGAGGGCCACCACCATCGGCAACACCACAGGGCTGAACGTGAATGCCACGGCCACCACCAACAACAGCGATGCAACAAGTTGTGAACGACGACCACCAGTAGGACGCACCGAAGTTTCTCGCAACTTGTTTGCTTCGTCGCGGGCCAAGCCGGCGATTCGCCGCGCAAAATCCAAAATCCACGGCGCCACTGCCCACAAGATGATCGCATCGCGTCGACCGTCGCGGGCAGCCAGGATGCCAACGGGAAACGCTGCATAGGTGATGGCGCCAAACATCCGCACTCGTGCCGTGCCCAACACACCACTCAACCGCCACGCACCAATCGGCCCGACGACAAGTGCCCCCACCACGAGCAGCGTCAACAACCCCGCCCACGAGCCCAACCACAGCACGCCAGCTGCCGACATCACACCCAAGTACGTTGGCGCCGCACTCGGGGCGCCAAACCAACCAGGTGCCCAGCCCACAACATATGCCCGCACCAAATCAACAACGCCCGACTGTTCACCTGCCAGTGGAACGAACTGCCCGATGTTGCCCACCCCGTTGACCATCAACCCACGGCTGCCAACAAGCACCATCAGTACAGCAGCAAGACCCACAAGTGTCACCACGCGCGAGGGCGGTGCAACCGAGCCCCCGATTGTCGGAACTTCTGACGTGTTCTGTTCGCGTAACGCGCGACGGTGACGGGCGTAGACGGCGAGTCGGGCGCTGGCGCGCAGCTGCAGCGAGCTCACTTCGCTGCCTGGCACACGACGCAACGGTCGTAACGCGCGACGTCGGGCAACAATCATCGGTGCGTCGATTGCCAACGCGAGGACTGCGCGCAAACTAGCCAAGCCGCGCTGTTGCTCACCGTTCAGTAACCCCAGAACGGTGTCAACAATGGACTGCACCAACAGGCGCACGACAACGAGCGGCAACTGCGACAACGGCGCACACGCCACGACGGTGCGCACGCGATTGCGCTCGGCGCGCGCATCGGCCCCGATGAGCATGGCTCGCGTAGCGAACGCGCCGCGATGGCGCACCACTGCAGCAGGATTCACCATCACTCGTGCCCCGAGCATGTGTAGACGCCAACACACGTCCCGTTCCTCGCCAAGAAATGGAATCTGCGCGGCGAAACCACCGACCTCGCGAAAGATGTCGTTGCGCACCAACATGCAAGCCGAAGGCAAGGCGAACGTATCGCGCACGGCGTCGTGTTGTTGCTGGTCGCGTTCGCCAGGGTCCACCACGTCGACGAGCCGTCCGGTGCGATCGGCATCTAGCCCGACGTGTTGCAGCACGCTTGGCGTGTCCCACTCCACCAATTTCGGGCCGACCATTGCCGCGTTCGACCGAAATGCCTCGGCCACCAGTTGCGACACCACATCTGGCTGCAACGCCACATCGTCGTGCAAAAACAGCAAAAAACCGTCATGGCCATCCACCACGGCCATCACCTGATTGGCCACTGGACCGAAACCCGGGTTGCCCTCCACAATGCGCACCAAGGCCGCGGGCACCGCCACCTGAATCGCATCGGCAACGGGGGCTGGTGTGGTGCTGGTGAGCAGGGCCACCAGGCGCAGATCGGGGTAATCCTGAGCAGCGAGGCTGGCGAGGGTTTCAGTGAACCACTCACCTGGCTCGTGGACCACCATGACCGCCACCACAGGTGGGGCGGCATGGGATGGGCGCTGCGTCATGGGGACCGCCAGGGCATCGTCACGACCTTCCAACCTACCGATGACCGATGCCACATACATTCGTATGCGCTGTGCTTGCAAAAGTTAGCACCCATGGTTAGCGTGCGAGGTGGGTCACAAGACCCCTAACTCACATAAGGAGCCACCCATGCCCGCATTGAACATCTCAAATCCACTGAAAGCACTCGACCTCACTTCGGTTGACGTTCGCAAAGCAGTCGCCCCCGCGGCCAAAGTTGCACGTGACGCTGCATACGTCGCCGTTGGTGTTGGTGTCATCGCCACGCAGCGTGTTGCTGCGCGCCGCTTTGATGCCCAACAGCGCATCGGTCAGTTGCGCAATCGCATCAACGAAGTCGCACCTCGCGTGCGCACTGAGGCACAAGAGACCGCTCAACGAGTGCTCGACGAAGCCGGCGACAAAGTGCGCAGCATCCTGGAGCGTCGCAAGAACGTCTCCACATCAGATATTGCGTAATCTGCTCTGCATTTCTTAGCGAGCCGAGGTGAGTAGCCTCGGCTCGCTTCATGTTTTTGCACAGATCATCCACTGACGGCGCTGGGGCGAGCCCGCTGTCGCCGCCAGCGACTCAAGGAATGCGATCGGCATTGCCGTCGGGCAGCTTCACCATCGGCTCGGGCCTCTTGGTGGGTGGCATTTCCATTTATGTGTTTTTCCGACTGGGTCAAGAAGCACTGGGCCAAGATGGCTTCAAACCCATCGTGTCGCTGTGGTTTGTGATGTTTGCACTCGTGCCCGGATTCTTTTTGCCACTCGAACAAGAAGTGAGCCGCTCTGTCGCCCACCGTCGCGCACTGGGTGACGGTGTGCGTCCGGTGGTGCGCATGGTGGCCCCCGTGGCGGCAGCAATCACCGTGCTGCTTGTGGTAGCCGTAGCACTGACCCGCACCCGACTGACTAACGATTTGTTCGAAGGGTCAGCGGTGGTGACATTGGCACTCGTGATTGCGCTGGTGGGGTATGCGCCGTTCCATATCGCACGCGGAATTTGCTCGGGGCTCGGACACTTTCGCATCTACAGCCTCATGATCGCCCTCGATGGAGTGCTCCGAGTGATTGCCTGCGCGGTTTTCTTGCTCGCCGGGCTCGATCGCGTCGGGCCATACGCGTTGATGGTGGCGGTGGTGCCGCTGGTGATTGCCGTCGGCGCATTCGGGTCGGGGCGACTACGTACTTCACCAGGAACACCGGCATCATGGGGTGAACTTGCTCCGAATCTCGGTTGGCTACTCCTTGGCACCCTGTGTTCTGGGGCGCTCATCAACGCCGGGCCGCTCACCGTTGACTTGCTCGGTGAAGGCACCGCCCCTGAAGTAGTCACACGCTTTGGCAATGCCGTGCTCCTGGCGCGAATCCCTCTGTTTTTGTTCCAAGCAGTCAACGCCGCGATGCTCCCCCGTTTGACCCAGCTCGTCACACTTGGCAATACCACCGAGTTTCGCGCCGTGTTGCGACGACTGTTCATCTTGGTGGGTGGCGTGGGGGTCATCGGAGTGGTTGGCGCATTTATCGCTGGCCCGTGGGTGCTGGATTTGGTGTACGACGGTGGCATCGACCGACGCACCATCACGCTCCTGGCGTTTGCCAGCGCGGTGTACATGTTGGCGCAGGCGTGCGCGCAGTCGGTGTTGTCGATGTCAGGGCATGTTTTTGTGGCAGTTGGCTGGGTGACGAGCTTTGCCAGCTTCGTTGCCACAGCAGCCTGGTCGAGTGATGATCTATTCCTGCGAGTCGAACTGGCACTGATTACCAGCGCGGTAGTCGCACTGGTGATTTTTGTGTTCGGCCTACGCCTCTATTTTGCGCGTTTGGTCTCTAGGTCAATGTCGTGACGAACCATCATCTCGACCAACGTCGGGAAGTCGACCTCGCGCTTCCAACCGAGTTTCTGCTCGGCTTTTGACGAATCCCCCACCAATAGATCCACTTCGGCTGGGCGGAAGTACTGCTTATCAATCCCGACAAATTTACGCCAGTCGCCCAAACCTGCACACTCGAAGGCCAGTTGCAAGAACTCGGTGATCTCGTGGGTTTCCCCAGTGGCAATCACGAAATCTTCTGGCACGTCTTGTTGCAACATGAGCCACATTGCTTTTACGTAGTCACCGGCGTAACCCCAGTCGCGCTTGGCAGCCAGGTTGCCGAGCAGCAAATTGTCTTGCAAGCCAAGCTTGATGCGCGCCACCGAGTGGGTGATCTTGCGAGTAACGAACTCGTATCCACGGCGAGGGCCTTCGTGATTGAACAAGATTCCTGACGAAGCGTGCATGCCATACGACTCGCGATAGTTCACCGTCATGTGGTGGCCGAACACCTTGGCCACGCCATACGGCGAACGCGGATGAAACGCGGTCATCTCCGTTTGAGGAATCTCACGCACCTTGCCGTACATCTCTGATGACGACGCTTGATAGAAGCGAATCGGGTTGCCCTGGGCACCACCAACTAGTCGGATGGCCTCGAGCATGCGCAACACACCGAGCCCGGTGACGTTGGAGGTGAGCTCAGCCTGATTGAACGACATCGCCACGAATGAAATTGCACCTAGGTTGTAGATCTCGTCGGGTTCAACGGTGCGCAGGGCGGCGACCAAACTAGAAAAATCGGTGAGATCGCCGTTGACGAGTTGCACATACGGAAACTCGGCCAGGAGTGCTTCAACCTTGGGGTTGTTTTGGCCTTTGATGAGCCCGAATACGTCGTACCCCTTGCCGTGCAAAAATTCGGCTAGGTGTTGGCCGTCTTGGCCAGTGATACCGGTGATGAGGGCGCGTGGCACTCAGGTAAGGCTACTCATACGCTCAAAGACATGTCCGCTGCGCGTGAAGTTGCAGTCATTGCCGGCGGCGTTGGTGCCGCCCGATTTTTACGCGCGATGCGCCTCTCGGATACCAATCACGCAGTGACCGCACTCGTCAACACGGGTGATGACACCGTGGTGAACGGGCTGCACGTCTCACCCGATATCGACACGGTGATCTACACACTGGCCAATGCAATCGACCCCGAGCGAGGCTGGGGGTTGAGCGACGAAACCTGGGTCACGATGCAATCGCATGCTCGATACGTAGGGGTTCGACCCAGACGCTCAACGGCAGCCAACGACTGGTTCAACCTCGGCGATCGCGACATGGCGACTCATTTGTACCGCACCACGCGCTTGGCCGAAGGCGCCAGCCTCACCGAAGTGACGCGCGAGATTGCCCAGGCGTGGAACGTGCCGTACACGATTGTTCCGATGACCGACTCGCGAGTCGAGACCCGGGTGACTTTGGCCGATGATGCGATCTCACCCGACGGGCATCGTTACGAGCGAGGTGAAACGATTTCGTTCCAAGAATATTTCGTGCGACTACGCCATGCAGTCGCGGTGGCTGCGTTGCAGTTCGCTGGTGCCGCCGCCGCAACCCCCAACGGCCTTGACACGTTGGCTGCCGCCGACATCGTGGTGATTGCTCCGTCCAACCCACTGGTGTCAATCGGCCCAGTGCGGGCTATGCCGGGAGTAGACGCAACGCTCACAGCACGCCGCAACTCGGTGGTGGCGATCTCGCCGATCATCGGTGGTGCAGCATTGAAAGGCCCCGCCGACCGACTGCTGCGCGAATTCGGGCACGAATCCAGCGCGCTCGGCGTGGCGCGCATCTATGCCGATATCTGTGGGGTCTTCGTGATTGACGAAGTCGACGCACATTTATGCAGCGCCATCGAGCAACTCGGCATGCGTTGTATCGTCACAAGCACAGTCATGAAGACAGACACCGTGGCCCGCGCACTCGCAGCAACCGTGATCGGAGCCGTGACACCATGACAACGCGTCTCACCGCCTGGGGCGTAACCGGCATCGGCGAAATCACACCCGACGATCAGCTCGGTGACATCATCGTTGCTGCGTGTCGTAACGAGCCGAATGGTCCGCTGCTCGATGGTGACGTGCTGGTGGTGACACAAAAAGTCGTGAGCAAGGCCGAAGGCCAACTGGTGGCCATTGACCCCACGAATCCGCTCAGCCACAAACGATTGGTCGAAGACGAAGCCGTGCGTATCGTGCGTCGGCGTGGCGACTTGATCATCACCGAGACAAAGCATGGTTTTGTCTGCGCCAACAGTGGCGTTGATTTGTCCAACGTCGAGCGCGGCCAGGCGGCCTTGTTGCCGAAAGACTCCGACCGCTCGGCGCGCCGCATTCGCGACATTGTGCGCGCTCAACTGGGGGTCGAGGTGGGCGTCATTGTGAGCGACACGTTCGGTCGGGCATGGCGCAAGGGGCTGACCGACGTGGCGATCGGAGTCGCCGGCATCGCCGCGGTCGTCGACCTGCGCGGTACCGCCGATGCCCTCGGGCGAGTCATGCAGGTAACCGAAGTTGCTGTCGCTGACGAGTTAGCGAGTGCAGCCGAACTCGTGATGGGCAAGTCATCGGGCATTCCCGTTGCCGTGGTGCGCGGCGCCGACCCAAGTTGGTTTCGCGAGGCCTCGGTGCGCGAACTTGTGCGCCCACCGCAAGAAGATTTGTTTCGCTAGTCGGCCACCAGTTAGTCGGCCACCAGCGAGTCGTGCACGACTGCTTCGCTAGCAACATTCCCCATTACACAGGCTGCTGACACCCGTGCATTGCGACCAACCGATGCGCCAGGAAAAATCACCGAGTCGTTCACTTGCGCGCCAGCAGCAACTCGTGCGCCAGCCCCAATCACACTGTTCACAATGCGCGCCGCGGCATCCACCTGGGCGGTTGCGTGCACGGCATCGTCGCGGTCACGACGCGAGCCATTGATCAAATCCAGATTGCCGCGACGATATGTCTCGGGACGCCCGGCATCGAGCCAGTAATCCTCGGTGGGCTGGGCGTACAGCGCTCCACGTTGCACGAGCTGCGGAAATGTCGTGCGCTCGACCGAGAGTGGCGCATCACCAGGCAAGAGGTCGAGCACTGCTGGCTCGAACACATAGGTGCCCGCGTTGACATGAACACTCGTGGTGGTACCCGGGGCGGGTTTTTCTAGGAAGCCAGTCACCTTGCTCTGTGCATCACGCTCAACTACGCCAAATTGTGTGGGGTCAGCAACAGGTGTGAGATGAATAGTTGCCAACGCACCAGCCTGCACATTGTCACGATGAGCTGAGACCAGATCAGCAATCGACAACTCGGTGACGATGTCGCCGTTGGCGACTACGAACGTTTCGTTGCGTTCATGCAAACCCACGCTGCGAGCAGCAAAGCCAATCGCCCCGGCGGTGTCAAGCGGCGTCGACTCAATCGCGTAATGCAAACGGACCCCGGCACATGTGTTATCGGGGAATGCGGCCAAGAACGGCTCGGGCTTGAATCCGAGGGCCAGCACGGCATCAGTGACCTCGCCCCGTGCTAGATGGGTGAGCATCCATTCCAGAATGGTGCGCTGGCCGAGTGGCAACAATGGTTTGGGTGTGGTGTTGGTGAGCGGACGCAATCGCGTGCCGAAGCCACCGACAAGAACAACGGCGAACATGCCGCGCGCGACTTACTCGCCCGAGTTGACGAGCAGCTCGACTTCGCTGGCTGCTGGTGGCAGGTCAACTTCGGTGCCATCTGGTGCAAACACCAGCGCAACGGCCAGACCGTTGTTGTTCAAACGAACCGAGTCGAGGTTGGCGATTGACGTCTTGCGAGTGGGGTCGGTGCCCTGCACGTCCCATGTTTCGACGAACAACGAACCACCCTTCCCATCACACGCGTCGCGATCCTCGGTCAAGGTGACTCCCCCGTTGAGTGCCGACGGGAACGTGACTTTGTCGTTGTCTACTTTGATTGCGTACAAGTCCAACACCGCCGACAACTTGGCGCGACGCTGGCCGCTCAGAATTTGGGGCTGCCACTGCACAACGCCTGACTGGCCTGCAACCAACTCAGCACCTTCACGCACTTCGGCCAACTCGGTAAGGGCGGTATCGGGTAGTTCAATCCACTGGTCACAGACATACACACCAAAAGACAGGTAATACGTCGCATTAGTGATGTCGGCTGCACTGCGATCTTCGAGAGTCTGGCGAGAGTATGCGATGAGTGCTGCACCCAGGGCGAGCACCACGATGATGACGCTCGGAAACACCGAGCCGCCCTTCAGGCGCACGCCGCGAGGCTTGCGTGTCTTGCTCTTTTCGGCGAGGCGGGCGATTTTTTTTGCGGACGACGTCACGAGTTGCTCAGGCTATCGGGCAGTAGCCGCACGTAAGCACCAGCCACGTCTCGCGCCGTCGGGTGTTGTTCTACATAGGTGCGCCCGGCGCTGCCCAACGCCAATCGGCGGGCCGGGTCGCCTGCCAACGAGCCGAGTGCAGTGCACAACGCATCGACGTCGTCGGGCGCCACACAGATTCCTGCCCCGGCGCGGGTGACGAGCCGATCAATTTCGGTACCGCGATCAACGGCTGCCACCACGCACCGACTAGCGGCCAAAATTGAATACGTTTTCGATGGCACACTCACACTCGCCAAACCAGCCCGTAGGGATACGACATGGATATCGCCGGTGGCCAACACTTCTGCCAAGCGAGCCTCTGGTTGGTATGCACCGAACCGCACGTTGGCTACATCTGCAGCACGAGCGCGCAGTGACGCCGAGGCCACGCCAGCACCATTGATGAGCACGGTCACCTGCGGAGTGCGGCGCGCAAATTCAACCAGCAGCTCCAACGACTGCGAAAACCCGACGTTGCCGGCGTACATGACCACAACTTCCGTGCCGATTCCGAGTTCGCGTCGGTACGGCGTCAGGCGATCTTGGGGTGTGATGCCGGCAACATCCACGAAGTTTTCGATTACGTGCACGCGCTCGGCAAGCTTTGCACCAATCTTGTTGCGCACGTTGCGTTGCAGGTCAGGTGACAGCACCACCACTGCACTTGCCCGACGATACGTGAATCGCTCCAGCCACGAGGCCAGCGCAATGATCAACTTGTTGCGCACCGCACCGGTGGCGATAGCGGCATCCGGAAACACATCCTGCACGTTGAAGATGAACCGAGTGCGTCGCAGTCGGGCCACGAGCCAACCAACGGTGCCCAGCGTGAGCGGCGGTGACATTGCGACAACGGCATCTACCCCACGGTGCTGCACGCGCGCATCGGGACCGGTGTGGCGGCGCACTGCTACTGCCCGCACACCAGCAATCACACTGAATGCCACGAAGGCCACGGCGCGAAACAACAAGTTGGCTTTGGATTTGGCAGGAAACGGATGGATGCGTGTTATCGAACCCCACGGCGTGCGTTCGTAGCGCACCAACTTGCCACCCCAACCGGGCTCGACTTGGTGGTCGCGATACCACGGCAACGCCGTGACCACATGCACCTCGTGGCCAAGCGCGACCCACTGCATGACGATGTCGGTCATGACTTTGCCGGTCGGCGCAATGTCCGGGGAAAAATGTGGACACAATACGATCAATCGCCGCGCACCCGTGCTCATCGCCCACCTGCCGCAACCGTGCGATATACCTGCGCTAAATCTCGTCCCGACTCAAGCGCCGTGAATTGCGCGGCTCGTGCACGACCGCGCTCTTGCCACCCTGCGCGACGCGCGATCACATCACGAACCGCATCTGCCCAGGTGTCAACTGACAGGTCCAACAGATGCCCAGCATCCCCCACTACCTCGGGCAACGCCGTCGCGTTGGCTGCAATCACCGGGGCGCCAAGCACCATTGCCTCGATGATTGGTGCACCGAAACCTTCGTAAGCACTCGGAAACACCAACGCCGTAGCCATCGCCACCAAGCCATCACGGTCACGATCGCCAAGTCGGCCCACCACCGAGACGCGGTCACCAACGTTGCGCTCGCGAATCAAGCGCAGCAATGCTTCGTGCGCGCGACCTTGTCCGCCAGCAAACACCAGATGCACATCAAGATTGCGCAGTGGCCCCGCGACGAGCTCAACCAAAAACGAATGATTTTTGTGGGGATGCGTGATTGCCGGGTACACCAGCACGTGCTCGGCACGTAAGCCAAATCGATCACGCAACTCGGTGGCGGGCGTGCCGGAATCGCCCAACGACGACTCGATACCGTGGCGCACCACGCTGACTTTTTCTGGTGCAACACCAAGCCGCTGCACCACTGTTTGCTTGACGTAATTGCTCGGCACCACGATGTGTTTTGCGCGCTGCACCGAAGCCGGCATACGGGCGGTCAGATAGCGCAGCTTTACGGTTGAAAAATATTGCGGATACACGAGGTACTGCAGGTCGTGAATGGTGAGCACGACGGGTCTCGGGCTACGTGGTGGAACTACCCCACCACCATGATGCACGACATCCGCCCCACGAGCGTTGGCAGCAAACCACGTTGCTTCACGCCACACCCGCATCGCCCGACGATGCTCGGAGGATGATGATTCGTGCAACTGCACGCGGCGAGCAAGTTCGCCCTGTGCCGCCACCATGCCGAGTGGCGCATAGACGTCCACCACAAATTCACTCGGCGCGGCTTGTTGCAAGCCGAGTAATTGACGCACGAGATACTGCTCGGAGCCACCAACTTGGCCAGGCACGCACCACAACATGTTGACGGCAACGCGGATCATGAGCCGACCATGTCTAGTGCGTCGCGATAAGCACGCACCAACAGACTTGCAGTGCTCTCCCATGTGGCACCTTTGGCGCGTTCGCGGCCGAGTTGTGACAACTCGTAACGACGCTCAAGTGCGTCGCGAATGCCATCGGCAATTGACTCAACACTGAGCGGGTCAACCAACACGGCTGCACCACCAGCCACTTCTTGGGTGGAAGTGCCTGCACTCGTCACCACTGCGGTGCCGTGCGACATGGCCTCGAGCACAGGCATGCCGAAGCCCTCCATGAGCGACGGATAGCACATCACACTTGCCCCGGCATAAATTGCCGGCAGATCTACGTCGGGCACGTGCCCGGCAAACATCACTCGTGGTGCCATCGCCAATCGTGCAGCAAGATCATCATCACCCCAACCCGCAGCCCCCACCACCACGAGCGGTGGCACCGTGGTGCCCAATGATGCATGTGCGTCGAGCAATCGCGGCAAGTTTTTGCGTGGCTCGAGTGTGCCGACGAACAACAGATACTCCGCAGGGAGTGCGTGGCGACGACGCACATCGGCAACTTGCGCCGGATTCGCCGAACGCAGTCGAACACCCCATGGCACGAGTCGCAGACGCTCGGGCGAGAACCCGTTGCCGTGACAGTCATCCAACGTGGCACGCGACGGGCACAACACCAAGGTGGCGCGCTTGCGAATGATGTCCAGCGACCGCGCGAACACGTCACGGCCGCGGGCAGTGAAATATTGCGGATGATGCAAGAACGCCAAGTCGTGCACGGTCACCACCAGTGGCACGTGCGGCGCACTGGCGAAGGGAATGATGCTCGTGGCGTGCAGCACGTCGACTGCCCCCGTGGCACGTTCGATCCGTGGCCAACCGAATCGCAACGACGACTCGACGAGCAGTGGGCCAGCCAGCGGCAACTGAGCAACAGCAATTGTCGGCTCGTATCCGGCAGTGGCTGCCCGACGATGACGACCTGCCACACCGATGACTTCCACATCGTCGTGGGCCGCCAATGCGCGACCGAGCTCGACTGCAGCAACACCGGTGCCACCAGGCGACTCGCGCCAGCACTGCTCGAAGGTGAGCGCCACGCGCACTCGACTCATTGCCTCTATTCTGTCGGTGCTCGGGCGGCATGCCGGCGAATACGCTGGAAGCATCGTGACGGCGCCAGCTAGCAACCCCACGTTTTGGCGTGGTCGCAACGTGGTGGTTACGGGCGGCGGTGGTTTTTTAGGGAGCCATGTCGTTGCCCGACTCGCCAACCAGGGTGCCGTGGTCACTTCCCCGCGCCATGCCGACCACGACCTCACCCAGCCGGGTGTTGCTGAGCGGTTGTTTGTTGCACATCGACCAAGTCACGTGATTCACCTCGCAGCTCGGGTGGGCGGTATTGGCTATAACCAGGTGGAGCCGGCACCGCTGTTTTTGGACAACTTGCAGATGGGCGTGAACGTGATCGAAGCAGCCCGCGCCGCTGGGGTGGAAAAAACTGTCATCTTGGGCACCGTCTGTAGTTATCCGAAGTTCACGCCAGTGCCGTTTCGCGAAGAGACCATTTGGGATGGCTATCCCGAAGAAACGAATGCGCCGTACGGCATCGCGAAAAAAGCATTGTTGGTGCTGGCCCAAGTCAACCGTCGTCAATACGACCAACGCTCAGCGTTCGTCATCCCCACCAACTTGTATGGCCCAGGCGACAAATTCCACCCAGCGGTGTCGCATGTGATACCGGCACTCATCAAAAAATGTGTCGAAGCAAAAGAACAGGGTGCCAGCAGCGTGCACGTGTGGGGCACGGGGGCTGCGAGCCGTGACTATTTGTATGTCGGTGATGCCGCTGATGCCGTCGTGTTGGCAGCCGAGCTGCACGACAGCAGTGAACCGCTCAACCTCGGCAACAATCGCGAAATCACGATTCGTGAAACTGTCGAAACGATTGCCCGCATCGTCGGCTTCACCGGCGACTTGGTATGGGATGCATCCAAACCCGATGGCCAACCACGCCGATGCGTGGATGCCACACAAGCCCACGCCGCCCTCGGTTGGCACGCACACACCGAATTCGCTGCTGGCTTGCAGACCACCATCGAGTGGTACCTGGCGAATCGGGCTGCTGCCGAGGCTGCCCCGCGGTGAGTCTGCCGCCGCCACAGTTTCCGCCGCCCGACCCACGTCGCGATCTGCCTGACGCATCACCCCCGCGGCGCCGCAAGACGACACGAAAGCCCGCAACACCAGAGTCTGCAGTGCGCGTTCCGTTCGAGTTTCGCAGTCCGTCGAGTTCGACGCGACGGTTGAGCAACGTACCGCCACTAGTGGTGGGCAATTCGTTGATTGCGGTCAATGTGGGGATCTTCATTTGGATGACTCTGGGCGAGGTCGGCTCGGTGATGTTTGGTAACAGCACGAGCGATCGCACACTCAACTTCGTGATCTCGCGGGTGTTTCTCGAACAAGGCGAGTGGTACCGACTTATCTCGTGCGGGTTCGTGCACTTCGGGGTCATTCACGTGGGCTTCAACATGTTGCTGTTGTACCAACTCGGGCGGCTCATCGAGCCAGTCATTGGCTCGCTGCGATTTGCATTGCTGTATTTCGCGGCTCTGCTTGGTGGTTCGCTTGGGGCATTGCTGCTCTCGCCTGATGCAGCCACGGGTGGCGCGTCGGGGGCGGTGTTCGGGCTCATGGCGGCCAGCGTCGTCGGCGTCGGCCAACGCGGGGTCAACCCCTTGCGCACGGGGCTCGGCGTTGTGTTCGCCATCAATCTGCTCTTTACCTTGGCGGTGCCAGGCGTGTCGGTTGGTGGACACTTCGGCGGTGCAATTATCGGAGCACTCGTTGGATCGCTGTCGCTGGCACCACGTTCGTGGAAAGTGCCCACGTGGGCCAGTGTGGTGGTGCCGGTTGCGGTGAGTATCGCCTGCGTTGCCGTAGCCGTGGCATTCGTGACAGGCTGAACAACACAGTGAGTAACACAGTGATGCATATGAACCAGTCCACTCAGACAGCTCCGCACGTGGGCACAAAAACCGTCACCGAATACACACCGCAGACCGGCGACCCGGAGTGTTCCCACATCGTCAAAACTGACGGTGACGAATCCGCTGCGGCCAAGGTGTTGGAAGCACGCATCAATGGCACACCACTCGAAGCATTGTGTGGGCACCGTTGGGTTCCTTCGCGGGACCCCAAGCAGTTGCCGCTGTGCACCAAATGCAAGGACATCTACGACACCTACCGCATGTTCAACGACGGGCTCAACGAAACACCCAACGACTAGTCGCCCGCAGGTTCGCTGATCAGCGAAAGTCGCGTGATGCGACGCGCATCGGGATACGCAGTTCGGTGAACTGCTCGCCGACCACATTGACCACACCTTCGGCATACTCCACCCGCCCACGCACCAACAGCGCAGTCGAGCGGCGCAACACACCGGCGTGTCGCACCCAACAACCGCGTGAGCACACCACATTCATGAGCCCCGTTTCGTCTTCAAGACCGATGAACGTGGTGCCTTTGGCAGTCGTTGGTCGTTGACGATGCGTCACCACACCGGCAATGAGCACCCGTGTTCCGGGTTCACGGGCGGCCAACTCGTTCAGCTCAACCGTGGTGAGCACACCCAACTCGCGCAGTGACGCCCGCAGAAACGTGGTGGGGTGGCCGTCGGGCGAAACACCCGTTGCCCACAAATCGGCGACTGCTTCTTCGATTGGTTGCATGCCGGGCAGATGCGGCGTTGACACACCAGCGGTGCCCGCCAGTCGATCAGGCGACGATTCGATGATCGCCCCGGCATTCCACAGTGCGTCACGCCGTGACACATCAAATGACTCACCAAACACACCGGCTGTGGCCAGTGCTTCAAGTTGTTTCACCGACATGCCCGGCACGCGCCGTACGAGATCTTCGGTGTCGATAAACGGTCGTGCTGCCTCAATGTGTGCAGCCAGTTGTGCGCCGATACCGCGCACCGAGCCAATGCCGAGTCGCACTGCCAACCCACCCGTGGAGCGCGGGTCAGGCTCAAGCCATGCACCGGCTCGCGACGCATTGATATCGGGGGTGCGCACCACCACCCCGTGTCGGCGCGCATCTTGCACCAACGTGTGTGGTGACCAAAACCCCATCGGTTGCGAATTGATGAGTGCCGCACAAAAAATGGCCGGCTCATGGAACTTGATCCACGCCGATGAATACACGAGGTACGCAAAACTCACCGAGTGACTTTCGGGAAAGCCGTAGTTGGCGAACGCCGCCATCTTGTCGTAGATCTCGTCGGCTATGTCACCGGCGATTCCACGCTGGGCCATGCCGTCGTACAGTCGTTCGCGCAAGCGCGCCATGCGCGCCCGTGAGCGCTTGGATCCCATTGCTTGACGCAACTCGTCGGCCTGAGCGGGCGTAAAGCCTGCAACATCAATGGCCATCTGCATGAGTTGCTCTTGAAACAACGGCACGCCGAGTGTTTTGCCCAAACTATTTTCCAGCAGCGGGTGCAAGTACGTGACGGGTTCCAGACCGTTGCGCCGCCGAATGTACGGGTGTACCGAACCACCTTGAATCGGGCCGGGGCGAATGAGGGCGACTTCTACGACGAGGTCATAGAACCGTCGTGGTTTGAGCCGCGGCAACGTCGCCATCTGCGCGCGTGACTCCACCTGAAACACCCCGACACTGTCGGCACGACACAACATGGCATACACATCGTCTTCTTGCGGTATCTCGGCCAAGTCGACGTGGCGGCCACGAAACTCAGCGATCAAATCGGTGGCCCGGTGCAACGCCGACAACATCCCCAGCCCCAACAAGTCGAACTTCACCAAGTTGATTGCAGCGCAATCGTCTTTGTCCCACTGCAGCACGCTGCGCCCGGGCATCGTTGCCCATTCCACTGGGCACACTTCGCTCACCGGGCGATCACAAATCACCATGCCACCGGAATGAATGCCCAAATGTCGCGGTGCGTCCTGCACACGGCCCGCTAGGTCAACCACCAGATCAGGAACCGTTACTTCATGTTGGTTTTTGATCGGGCTCCATGAATCAAAACGACGACTGAACGCATCTTGGTCGGCACCCGAATAGCCGAGTGCCCGCGCCATGTCGCGCACCGCCGAACGGGCCCGATATGTGATCACGTTGGCAACTTGGGCGGCATGCAGACGCCCGTAGCGCTCGTACACGTACTGAATGACTTCTTCACGTCGATCGCTCTCGATGTCCAAGTCGATATCGGGCGGACCGTCGCGCTCGGTCGACAAGAACCGCTCGAACAACAACCCGAGTGACACTGCATCGGCTTTGGTGACACCGAGCGAAAAACACACTGCACTATTGGCGGCGCTCCCCCGGCCCTGACACAAAATATTGTTGCGTTCACAAAACTGCACGATGTCCCACACCACGAGGAAATAGCCGGCGAAACCCAACTGCTCGATCACCGCCAACTCGTGGTCGATCGTGCTCCAGGCGCGGGCGCGCAACGACAGATCTTCATGGGCGCCCAACGGACGTTCGCCGTACCGACGGCGACCACCCGTCTCGGCGAGTTGACGCAAGAACTGGATTTCACTCAACCCATTCGGGCACGGATACGGCGGCAGTCGGGGCGCAATCAACGACAGATCAAATGCTGCAGCACGGGCAATTTCGCTGGTGCGTTCCACCACACCGGGATACCGTGCAAAACGTCGCTGTTGTTCTGCGGCACTGCGCAAACATGCGGTGGCTGCTGGTGGTAGTTGGGCATCGAGTTCATCGAGGCTGCACCGATGCCGCACGGCTGCCAGCGCACACGCCAACACGTGGTCGCTCGGCATCGCATACGACACATCGTTGGTGGCGATGGTTTCCACGTCGCACTCGGCAGCAACACCCACCAGCGCATCGTTGCGCCACACATCAAGCGGGTCGCCGTGATTCCACACTTCGACCAACACTCGGTCGCGTCCGAATGCTTCGACAAGTAACTCGAGCGAACGTCGCGCAGCACGCGGGCCATCGGTGTGCAACGCACGAGCAAGCGGGCCACCATGGGCACCAGTGAGCACGAAACATTGACCGCGCACCCGCTCGGCAAGTGATGCCACATCAAACACGGGGTGCGACTTGGCGCCACGCATCTGACCATCGGTGAGCGCTTGCGCCAGCGCCACATAACCCGACGGCCCTTCGGCGATCACCACCAGATCGCTGCCAGCACACGACACCTCGGCGCCAAACACCGTGCGCATCCCCACTTCGCGTGCGGCTTGGGCAAAGCGCACGACGCCATACAAACCGTTGCGATCCGTGAGGGCAAGGGCGCTCAACCCAAGTTCGTGTGCCACCTCGACCAGCCACTCGGGCGATGACGCACCGTGCAAAAACGAGAACTGTGATCGGCAATGCAGCTCGGCATATTCACTCGCTGGCGACACTCACTCACGATAGCGAACATATGTTCGTAGGGCCACGGCAAGCCCACCCCGCAACCCGGGGTCGGCTACGGCGAATGCTTCATCGGGCAAAAACCAACGCGCATGGGGGCTTTCGTCGGCACCAGGCTGCGGGTCGTCATCGCCGGCGAGCAACAAATATCGCAGGTCAAAGTGTCGATGCCCACGCGGCCCAGGGTGCACATCCACATGCATGAGCAAGGCCCCGTCGGGTGGATGAGTGACTGCCAGGCCCAACTCTTCGTGCGACTCGCGCACGGCTGCATCACGCGGATGTTCACCGTCGTCAATATGACCACCAGGCTGCAACCACATGTTCAGTCGTTTGTGCAGATGCAACACGACACCACGACGACCAACCACGAATGCCGAAGCAGTCACGTGACGAATATCGGCTTGCTCACTGAACGGTGCCACCAGTTGTGGCACCACGTTCAAAAACTCGTCTATCGATTCACGCTCGCGATCATCAGCTGGTGTGGCAGCGCGAAAGTGCGCACACAAAGCATCCACCAACTCGACATCGCGTGGATGAACAGCAGGCACGAACACTCAAGGTAGTGCGTGCGAGTCAGGCATACCACGCAGCAAGTCGCCACACACTGCGCTCAAGCACTGCAATCATCGCCCGAGTGACAGGCAACGAACCCACGTCGCGCACCAACAATTGCAAACGCACGGTGCGTCGCGCCCGACGCTGGTCCCACCAGCACTCTTCCACCGGCCACGGCCCGGCCCACGCCACCACGTCGTAGACCACATCGTTGATGAGCACCCACGCTGGTTCGGCACTCATCGCATGACGTGCGTTGACCATCAACGGGCGTCGACGGGAATCCAACACTGCAATTTCCGGGGCACCGTTCGACAACTCACCCGTATCGAACACCAGCGATGGTGCTGGCGACGGCACCGCGCCACGCCAGCCGACTGCTGCGTCGACACCACTCACCACACGACGCTCGAGATCAACGGCGTCACTGCGTACGAACTCAAACATTCGCGCCGGGTCTCGCCCACCACGCCACGCCGGCACTGTTACCGACTCGGCACCGTTCACATCGGCTACTCGCCGAATCGCGCGCTGAGCGTGGCGATCACCGTCGCGCTCACCACCCCACAACGTCGCCTGGCGGCCTGTATTGGCAACCACCTGTTCGGGCGACAAGCGCACTGCCACGACGCCACTCGTCGGCGCATCGTGCTGGATCCATGCATCAAGTTGCCAGCGCACACTTTCGACGATGGCGCGTGCGCCAAGGCCATCGGCGCGATACCACATGCGTTCACTGCGTTCACCATGGTCGGATTCGATCAGCACATGCACACGCACCGCCACCAACCCGTGTGCTGCAAGATGATCGGTGAGACCAACGGCGAGCTCGTCTGCTGTTGCCACGACTGCATCACGTGATTCGACAGGCGCATCAAACTGCCGCATGCATACGCGATCAGGCGGAGCCGGCGCAGTCAACGGTGGATGACGATCAAGCCCGCGTGCCAACCGCGACAAATCGCGACCAAATGCACCGAACCGCGCAATCAAGTCGGCTTCACGCAAGGCCGCCACATCCCCGAAGCGATACAGGCCCAAGCGCTCAAGGAGCGACACCACATCGCGATACGACGACACGTCGGCAGTGTCTGGCACACCAGCACCCACCGCACCGATGACATCGACACATTCAACGAGTGCACGCACCGATGCATCGGCCAGCCAACGGTGCGCTGTACCTGATGGCACCACAACGGGTGCTGAGGTCTGCATGCTGTGGCGTGCGGCAATGGCTGCAGCCAAGCGCCCGTCGGCAATACCAATGCCAAAACCAGCGTGTGTTTGGGCATGTTGATGCGCATCGCCTATCACTGCGCACAATGCGTCGGCTACTGCCGTGTGCACGAGCGCTGCCAGTGGCGTGTCGCCACCGACGTATCGCGAGGGGCCACGCGTAGCAAACATGATGATGCCCGGGGCTGTGACTTCGACGAGCGGCACATGGGCCACCACTGCCCGCACGATTGGCTCGAATGCGCTGCGTGCACCACGACCAAGGGCTGCTGCCAGCAACGACCAGTGCGGAAACTGGACGACTACGACACGCGTTGGTTCGTCGCGCATGACAAATCAATCGTGGCTTCACGCGGCGAGGCACACCGGCGACCAGACACGCGCACATGCACCATGCGTTGCGTGATATGTGAGCCGCCTTGTTCGATGCCCGACCAGGCAACGGTGTCGGCACGCACGTCGAGATCGGCACTGAACACTTGCGGTGCAAGCCGAGTATGTGGTGCCAGCGGTGGCGGTAGGTGCACCACAATCAACACCGACTGGCGGGCAGCAACCCGGGTTTGCAAGCGCCGTGCATCGTGGGCACTGAGTGATGTAGGTAGCGCAACGATGAGCACATCAAAACCTTCGACCAAGGCAGCCACCGTGGCCACCCATTCACGGCTGGCGCGCGGCGGTCGGGCGAGCACGATGCGCTCGATGGCGACACCGGCTTCGATTGCAGCACCAACACCAAGTTGAGGCACACCGATGACCGCCAACCACGAACCGAGGCGCGTCGCCGACGCCGCCAATGCCAACGCCGTACTGAGTGCAGCATCGCCCGTGCACGCCACGGTGCGACCACGCACCAGCCCACCTTCGGCGAACAACGGTGCAAACGACGGCGCGATCGGCAATGGGGCGCGCACCACTGGCGCGCCGAGATGAGAACGAAGGTCAGGAGCCACC